>CALMVH010000251.1:2541-5848 GCA_937873165.1 uncultured Rhodospirillales bacterium | reverse complement strand
GTCCCAGCCCGGATAATCGGGTGGGGACGGCTTCCACAGCACGAAATCCGCAGGATCACGCTTGTAGGGGGCGATGTCAACGCGCGCCCCGGCAATCTGCTCGTCGCGGCTGCGGCCCGACAGGGCGCCGTAGCTATCGTCGCTGGTGACGGCGAACAACACGTGACCCTCCGCCTCGTAGGCATGGCCGCTCTCGATCAGCCGTTCGATCATGGCGATCATCTGCGGAATGTGATCGGTGGCGCGTGGCTCCACCGCAGGCGGCAGGCAGTTCAGCGCTGCCATGTCGGCGTGGAAATGATCGGTCATGCGGGCGGTCAGCGCTTCAATGCTTTCGCCGTTCGCGGCGGCGGCGGCGATGATCTTGTCGTCGATATCCGTAATGTTGCGCACATAGGTGACGCGGCTTTGCGGAAACTCGCGCAACAAGGTCCGGTACAGGAGGTCGAACACCACGACCATCCGCGCATTACCGAGATGCGCGCGGTCGTACACGGTGGGCCCGCACGCGTACAGGCCGATGTGGTCCGGATCGGCGGGCGCAAAATCCTGGGACTGCCGCGTCGCGGAGTTGTAAAGCCGCAGGGTCAAGCTTCGTCTCCCCGCAGTCTGGCCAAAACCTTTTCCCGCCCGATCAACGGCAGCAACACCCGCATCTCCGGGCCGTGCTCTGTGCCGGTCAGGGCCAGGCGCAACGGCAGGAACAGCTCCCTACCCTTCTTGCCGGTCGCTGCCTTCACGGCCGTTGTCCAGGTGTTCCAGGTCGCTTCATCCCAGGGTTCTTCCGGCAGCAGCGCCGCCGCCGCTTGAAGGATAGCGGGATCGTCGCTGACGGGGGTGACCGGACCTTCCGCCACCTGCCACCATTGATCGATGTCCGCGAACACCGTCAGGTTTCCGCGCACCGCTAGCCAGAATGCCTCGTCCATGCTGGCAAGGCCGCGGGCCGTCAGCCGAGGCTGCGCTTCCATGAAGCTTGTGTTGTGCAGTATCTTGCCGCTGAGCCGTTGCAGTTCGACGATGTCGAAGCGGGCGGCCGCGTGGCTGAAGTGCGACAGGTCGAACCCTGCGACCAGCGACAGCATGTCGGTGAACGGCTCGACGGGGTCGGACGTGCCGAGGCGCGCCAGCAGGCTGGCGAGCGCCATGGGCTCGATCCCCTGTTCGCGCATCTCGGCGAGGCTGAGGGCGCCCAGCCGCTTCGACAGCTTGCCGCCATCGGCATCGACCAGGAGCGGCGTGTGCGCGAAGACGGGGATCGGCGCACCCAGAGCCTCGAAGATCTGCATCTGCGAGGCAGTGTTTGCGATGTGATCGTCGCCGCGCAGGATATGCGTGATGCCGAATTCGACGTCGTCCACCACGCCCGACAGGATGAACAAGGGCCGTCCGTCCTCCCGGATCACGATGGGGTCGCCCAGTGCGCTTGCGTCGAAGCGCATTATGCCATGGACCAGATCGGGCCATTCGATGCTGCCAGGCTCCATCCGGAACCGCCAGTGCGGCCGCCGGCCTTCATCCTCCAACCTGCGCCGGTCGGACTCGCTCAGGGCCAGAGCGGTCCGGTCGTATGCGGGAGGAAGCCCACGGGACAACTGGCTTTTGCGCTTCAGCGCCAGTTCGTCCTGCGTTTCATAGGCGGGATACAGCCTGCCCGAGGCTTTCAACGTTTCGGCGGCGGCTTCGTACTCCGCCATGCGGTCCGATTGCCGTGCGAAGCGATCCCAGGTAATGCCGACCCAGTTCAGCATATGCTCGATCTCGGCCGCGTGTTTGGGGCTCGACCGTTCGGTATCCGTATCGTCCATGCGCAGCCAGAACAGCCCGCCATGCTTTTGCGCATACAGGTAATTGATGAGGGCCGGGCGGAGATTACCGATGTGGATGCGCCCGGTAGGGCTGGGCGCGTAGCGCACGCTGATGGTCATGAGGGAGGCAATTGCAAAACGATTGTCCTTGAAATGCCGTTATGCAGCATGCGCTGCTGCCGGTCGAACCAGTAGAAGAGCCAGCCGATGAAGTTCACGACGTTGCCCAGGCACCATAGCTGGCTTTGCAGCCAGGACGGGCTGTGCCGCGTCTGCTGATCGACCAGCCGCAAGCGGCAAACGCGGTAACCCGGCGTTTGTCCCCCGCCCCACGGGCCGAGGAACAGAAGAAAGTAAAGATACACCGGAACCAGCAGCACCAGGTTGACCTGAAGCCAGTTCTCCGTGATCGCCGAGTTGACTTCGATCCAATCCCGAAAGGGCGGCACCAGTACGCAGGTTGCAACAAACAACCCGGATACGACCAGCAGGTCGATCGCGCCGCCGAGAAAGCGCGGACCAAAATTAGCGAGGGCATAAGTCGACTCGAGTGAGTCCTGATAGTCATCAATGGTTGGCTGGGCGTCCGGCTCAGGCTCCACATCCGGCGGCTCCAGCCCGAAAACCCGAAACAACGGCAGCCATTCGTCGAGCGTCTGGTTCCAGACGTAACTGCCCGAATTCAGTTCCCCTGCCGCAAGCTTCCGTTGGATTTCAGGTGGATCGAAAGGCCCAGTCGCCTCTTCCCCTTCCAGGACGAAATACGGATATGCCGCCATATCCATCTGAGCCGGATCGGCCTCGTGATCGGCTGGGGTCGAGTGGGCCGCCGCTACTTGTTCCGGCGCCGACGCATGATCTCCAGGGGCATGATCTTCCCCAAACAGCCATAACTGGTCTTCGGCGGCGGCGGCGTGTTCGGGCATGGTCATCGGGTCAGCTCAGCGCCACGGGGCCGAACCGGTTCACGATCGGCATGCGCCGTTCCCGCCCAAACGAACAGGGGGTAATCTTGACCCCGGGCGGCGATTGGCGGCGCTTGTATTCGGCGCGGTCAAGCATCCGCCAAACTCGCGCGACCTCCACGGCGTCGTAATCGCCGGTGGTCCCATGCCCTTCGATCAGCCCACGCAGGATACCGTCGAGGATTTCGTAAGGAGGCAGGCTGTCCTGGTCGGTCTGGTTGGGCTTCAACTCGGCGCTGGGCGGCTTCACGATCACCTGCTCGGGCATGACCGGACCCGACGGACCCAGGCCGCCGGAGGGCCGGTACTCGTTGCGCCAGCGCGCGAGGGCGAAGACCTGCGTCTTGTAGACATCCTTCAGCACCGCGAAGCCGCCACACATATCGCCATACAGCGTGGCATATCCGACCGCCATCTCCGACTTGTTGCCGGTCGAGAGCACCATCGGGCCGTCGCGGTTCGAGATCGCCATCAGCGTCAGTCCGCGCAAGCGAGACTGGACATTCTCGCCGCTGATGCCCGGCAGTTCACCCA
>CALMVH010000251.1:0-2531 GCA_937873165.1 uncultured Rhodospirillales bacterium | reverse complement strand
TCCTCCAAGACATCCATGCCTGCCGCGATGGAAACCGACTCAAGCTGGACCCCCAGCAACCTGGCGCATTCGGCGGCGTCCTCCAGGCTTTCCCCGGAGGTAAAAGGCGACGGCATCATGACCGCGCGGACACGCGAAGCGCCAAGCGCGTCCACCGCGATCGCCGCCGACAGCGCGCTGTCGATGCCACCGGAGAAACCCAGCACGATGCCAGGAAAACCGTTCTTGTTCACGTAGTCGCCGAGGCCCAGCACCAGGGCGGCATAGATTTCCTCCATGGCGGACGGCTTGTCGAAGGTCGCGGTCGGAACCGGAACCATCTTGCGCCGATCGCCGATCCATTCAGTACGCGCGAGATCGGTCCGGAACGCCGGCGCGATGTGCCAGTAATCGCCCTGGGATGTCACGACGAACGATGCGCCATCGAATACAAGGTCATCCTGGCCGCCCACCTGGTTGACGTACAGCAGGGCCAGGCCGGTTTCGTGCACCCGCGCCCTGGCGTGTTCCAGCCGACGGCTGGTCTTGTCGATCTCGTACGGGCTGCCGTTCGGAACGATCAGCATATCGGCGCCGGCCGATGCGAGATGGTCCGTCACGTCGCTGAACCATATATCCTCGCAGATCGGAACCCCGAGGTTGATCCCGCGAAAGGGTATAGGACTGGGCAACGGTCCCGCGTCAAACACCCGCTTCTCGTCGAAGACGCCGTAGTTGGGCAGGTGGCGCTTGAACGTCGTCGCGGCGATGCGCCCGTTCTCCAGCAAAAGCGCGGCGTTATACAGGCGGCCCTCACTTCGCCACGGGGTGCCAAGCAAGATTGCCGCTCCGCTGCCGGTACAGGATGCGAGGTGTTCCACCGCCGACTCGATCCGGCTCATGAAGTCGGGCCGAAGCACCAAATCTTCCGGAGGGTATCCCGACAACGCCAGTTCGGTTGTTACCAGCAGGTCGGCCTCGCCCGCTTCCGCATGCGCCTTGATTATGAGCGCAACGTTGCCATCTATGTCGCCGACAACAGGATTGAGTTGAGCGGCTGCGATGCGCAGCGCTGTTTCGCGGCCGGTGTTACCCATGACGAATCTCTTAGAGAAGCAGGACGCAATGAGAAAGACCATAAAGACCGCAACGGCCGCTTTTTTGATGATCGGTCCCGCAGCACAGGCGGCGTCCCTGCCCTTGCCGACGGCATCCTACGATGCCACAGCCGCCGTGGACGCGGGTTCGTCGCATTTCACGGCGACGATCAACGCGGCGGGCCCTAAGGAACGCGTCACGACGCAGGTGAATCAGATAGACCAGACGGTACTGGTGGACTTGTCCACCGGAAGCGCGCAATTGTTGATACCGGCGTTGAACGCGGCCATGCCCATTGACAGTCGGGCGACCGGCGGACTCAATCTTGCGCAACTCAACACCCTGCCGGTGACTGTGGAGGGTCAGGAAACAATCCTCGGGCTTCCGGCAACCCGGTACGGCGTCAAGGGCGACAGCCGGCAGGGAAGCTTCAACGGCCATGTATGGGAGACCGCCAGCGGCATTCTCCTGAAAGTGACCGGAAACGCCGTGCACGCGGGCGAGACCACGCCGGTTAACGCAGTACTGACGTCGGTACAGCTGCGGCCTCAGGATCCAGCCTTGTTCCAACTGCCGCCCGGCATGAAGCGACTGCCTGTTGGCCTGAATGGCTTGATGAAGGGCGCTAAGTAAAGACGTCTGGTAAAACCCGCTTTCATTTACAAAAATTTAAAGTTCCATTGACTTCGCGCGTAAACTCACGTATCTCGTTGGTCTATCAGAACAGACGCCATACGGACTTTCCCGCAGCCACGACCGTTGCGGGCGTTTTGGCGCTCAACCACATTGAAGGGATGTCTTAATGCAAAAGCCGCTCGCGGGCTGTAAAATCGCCGTACTCGTTGGCAATGGTTTCGAGGAAATACAGATGACCGACTGCCAGCGCGCGCTTCTGGGCGCCGGCGCGGCCGTCAAGATCGTCAGCACCGCTCCGGGCTTGGTCAACGGCTGGCAGGGGAAGGGCTGGGGACATTACTATCCGGTGGACCAGCAGGTTTCGGAAACCCTGGCAGCCGACTTCGACATGCTGGTCCTTCCCGGCGGCGAGCGCAGCCTGGCGAAGCTGCTGGAAACCGCGCACACGCTGCGCATCATTCGCGGGTTCCGCGACGCGGGCAAGCCAGTTTCGGCAATCGGCACGGGCATCGACCTGCTTGCCGCGGCTGACCGCCTCGTGGGTTGTTCCGTCAGCGTCAACGACTCGAGCCGCGACAAGGCCGTGGCTGCCGGGGCGCAGGTGGCGGAGGAGCCTATCGCCCATGATGGCGTTCTGTTGACCGCGCGCGACGATGCCGACCTTTCGGCCTTCATCCAGCAGACAATCGAGTTGTTCGCGTCCGCCGACGCGATCAAGCGCGCAGCGTAAATCGTGCGCGCGGAAATGCAGGCAGTGGTTGGCGACATCACAAAGTCGCTGGCCCTGCGGAGGAGGGCTGTTTGACTGGGAAAACTCT
>CALMVH010000250.1 GCA_937873165.1 uncultured Rhodospirillales bacterium | reverse complement strand
CAACTGGTCTGCGTAAAGGGCCTGTGCCTTGTGCCAGGCTTCCAGGTTCCTGTCCGGCTGGCACGCCGTATCGATGTCGTTCAGCAGTCCATCCATGACGGGGCTGCTCCAGCGCAGGAAATTCTCGCCCGAGTAAGCGTTGGCCTCCGTCGGGATCGAGGCGGTTGCGTATTGCGAGCGCGGGCTGCCGCCTGGCGACATCATCCAGCTGTATAGCGCCGTATCCCACGATTGGCCGTGTTTCAACGTCTGCCCGAACAGGATACGCGCTGGCTGGTTGGCGATGTGCACATCGACCCCGACCTGCCGCCAGTACCACGCCAGCGCCTGCTCCAGTTCCTCGCGCCTGCGATCGCCGCTGGTTGTCGCAAGATGGAACGTCAGTACCGTTCCGTCGCGGTCGCGCCTCATCCCGTCCGGTCCGGCTTTCCAACCCGCCTGGTCCAGCAGCGACGCCGCCTGCGCGGGATCGTAGCCATATGCCGCAACCTGATCGGTGAACACCGGATCCCGCGGGGCAATGAAGCTTGTCTGCAGTTGGTAGATGCCGTCGAAGATGGCGGTGTTGATCGTGAACCGGTCAACCGCCAGCAGCAGCGCGCGGCGTACGCGCACATCCCGGAACATCCTGTCCTGCAGGTCGAAGTCGATGTGCTGGTCGGCCAGGGTCGGCTTGATCTCGATGTGATATCGCCCTGGGTAATGCCGCGCGATGGTCAGTGCCACGTTCTCCGGCATCCCGCCCTCGCCGGGCAGGTAGTCGATTTCTCCCGAGGCAAGCGCTGATTGCAGGGTGGCGCTGTTCTCGAAAGCCTGGATGCGGATGCGGGTAAAGTATGGCGCCTTGCCCCACCAAGCCGGGTTCGGCATCAGCTCGACGCTCGATCCGCGCTCCACATGGCTGATGCGGTACGGGCCATAGTAAAGCCCGCGCTCGCTCGGATCGGCATCATAGCGGGTATGCAGCCGATACATGTCGGGGTCGGCGTCGAACACCGGCTGTTCGAGGTGAGCGGGCACGATGCGGAAGTTGTTCAGGTTCTGGTAGTCGCAAGGCGCGCCCTTGCGGGTGACCACGAATCGCTTATCGTCCAGCGCCTCGATGCTGTCGATCGTATCGGCGCTGTCGCCCTGGTACAGTTCGACATCGCTGTAGCCGCTTTTCGGGTACTGGCCGACTTTCAGCGAGAACAACACGTCCTTCGTGGTCACCGGTACGCCATCATCCCAGGCGGCGTGGGGCTGCAGCGTAAAGGTCTCGGCGATGCGCGGCTTGCCGTCCGGTCCGGTTTCGGTGTGAGCCGTGCCGTCGGCGATGTTCGGCAGCGCCACGCACAGGTAGCAGATCAGGTGCCAGTCCTTGTCGAAAGTCGTCATGTCAGGCCGCGCCATGGCGAGGATATACTGCTTCACGGCCAAGCTGTCGGTGTTGGGATTGAAGCTATTGGGAAATTGCGAAATGCCGATGGTCAGCGTCTTGTGCCCTGGATCGGCGGCGTGGGCCGCGGCCGGCAGGCAGAGTGCGAACATCAGAAGCCATCGTGTAAAAACGCCCATGATCCCTCATCTCACGGATCATTCACCCTGCAAAGCGGAAGTAGAATTTCCAGGCCGCTACCGCTACATTCATTTGATGTCACAGCACGATCACCTGCATCACGCCGACCTGGCCGCCGCGCGGCGCGGCCTGGGGCTGACCAATACCCGGCGCGAGGTTCTGGAACATATCGTCGAGGCAGGCCAGCCCGTGACTGCCTATCAGCTGCTCGACCGCTTGCAACGCCAGCGCGGAAAGTCTGTAATGCCGCCGACGGTCTACCGCGCCGTGAATTTCCTGGTGGAGCACGGCTTTGTGCACAAGCTGGAGTCGCTGAACGCGTTTGTTGCATGCTCCGACCTGGACCACAGCCATTCGGGACAATTCGTTATCTGTTCGAAATGCGGTCATACCGAGGAACTGCACGACGCGGAGGTAACGGCTGTACTCAGCGGGCATGCCGAACGCCTGGGCTATTTGCCCGGCATGCAAACCATCGAGGTGCGCGGCGTGTGTAAACCGTGCCAGGCGTGACGGGCTGATCAAGACAGGAAGAACGAAGTGATTGTCGGCATAGACCTTGGCACAACCAACAGCCTGATCGGCTTGTGGCGCGATGGCGCGGCCCAGTTGATCTCCAATCCGCTCGGCGGCGTGGGGGGGGGCGGGGGGGGGGGGGGCGGGGGGGGGGGGGCCGCGAGGTCGCCCGGACCCCCCCCGCC
>CALMVH010000249.1 GCA_937873165.1 uncultured Rhodospirillales bacterium | reverse complement strand
GTTCTGGGCGTCGTCGACGTGCCGCGTGAGCACACCAACCGGTACGGTATTCTGGATGTCGAAAAGGACGACGGGCAAGTGGCCGTCATCCGCGGCCTGGTGGAAAAGCCGCGGCCCGAGGAGGCACCCTCGACCTTGTCGATTATCGGACGCTACATCCTGCAGCCGGAAGTGATGGATGAGCTTGGATCGGGCAAGCGCGGCGCGGGCGGCGAAATCCAGTTGACGGATGGCATGGCTTCGTTGATCGGCCGCCAGCAATTCTATGGATACCGGTTCGAGGGCAAGCGCTACGATTGCGGCGACAAGGCAGGCTGGCTTGAAGCCAACATCGCGTTCGCCTTGAAGCGTTCCGATATCGGTGAAAAGGTTCGCGCTGCCGTTACGGCACTTCTGTAAGGTCGGATAATGAAAATCGCGATGATCGGAACAGGCTATGTCGGCCTGGTTTCCGGAACCTGCTTCTCCGAATTCGGAGTCGAAACCGTCTGCATCGACAAGGACGCCGGCAAGATCGAGCGCCTGAACCGTGGCGAAATCCCGATCTTCGAGCCGGGTCTGGACGATTTGGTGGTAAAGAATGCCAAGGCCGGCCGGCTGAAGTTCAGTACCGATCTTGCCCCTGCAGTAAGGGAAGCCGATGCGGTTTTCATCGCCGTCGGCACGCCGTCGCGGCGCGGCGACGGTCACGCCGATCTCAGCTACGTTTTCGATGCGGCCCGTGAGATCGCGGCTTCGCTGAACGGCTATACTGTCATCGTTACCAAATCGACCGTACCGGTCGGAACCGCGAAGGAAGTCGAAAAGGTAGTCCGGGAGGTCAACCCCGGCGCCGATTTCGATGTTTGCTCGAACCCCGAGTTCCTGCGCGAGGGATCGGCGATCACTGATTTCCTGAGGCCCGACCGAGTGGTGATCGGAACGGAAAGCGTCCGGGCGCGCGAGGTGATGCGCAACCTGTACCGTCCGTTGTACCTGATCGAGACGCCGATCGTGTTCACGTCGCAGGAAACGTCGGAACTGACAAAATACGCGGCGAACGCCTTTCTCGCGACCAAGATCACGTTCATCAACGAGATAGCGGATCTGTGCGAGAAAGTGGGCGCCAACGTGCAGGACGTGGCGCGCGGCATGGGGCTGGATGGCCGCATCGGCCGAAAGTTCCTGCATGCCGGTCCGGGCTATGGCGGGTCATGCTTTCCCAAGGATACGCTGGCGCTGGCGCGTACGGCAGCCGATAACGGCTCGCCCATGCGATTGGTCGAAACCACCATAGACATCAATCACAAGCGCAAGCTGGACATGGCCGAGCGAATCGTGGCGGCCAATGGCGGTTCCGTTGAAGGCAAGAAGATCGCGATTCTCGGCGTCACGTTCAAGCCGCAGACCGACGATATGCGCGATGCGCCCAGCCTCGACATTATTCCGGCCTTGCAGGCGAAAGGAGCGGTCATCCGCGCGTTCGACCCTGCCGGGATGAACGAAGCAAAGTCGCACTTTCAGGATGTCGAGTGGGCGGAGGACCCCTACGCGGCGGTGGCAAACGCCGACTGCGTGGCGATCTTGACCGAGTGGAACGAGTTCCGTGCGCTGCAGCTGGACAAGCTTACCTGGTCGATGAAAAAGCCGCTGATGATCGACTTCAGGAACATTTACGACCCCGACGACATGAACCGCCAGGGTTTCAACTACCATTCCATCGGACGTCCCGGTAACCGCGCATGACCGCCTACCGCCTCGATCCCTCCATTCTGCGCGAGTATGACGTGCGTGGGGTCGTGGGCAAGACGCTGCATCCCGCCGACGCCACGGCCCTGGGCCGGAGTTTCGGCACGCTGCTCGCGCGCCAAGGCGGCAGGACGGTGGCGGTGGGTTACGATGGCCGCATCAGCTCGCCCGAGTTGGTTGCGGAGGTGATCGCAGGGTTACGTTCGACGGGGATGGATGTGACATCCGTGGGCCTCGGACCGACGCCGATGCTGTACTACGCCGTCAAGGAACTGCCCACCGATGCCGGCCTGATGGTCACGGGCTCGCACAACCCGGCGGAGTATAACGGCTTCAAGATGCTGCACCAGACTGGCCCGGTGTATGGCGAGGCCATCCTGGAGCTGGGGCGCATCTCGGCGGGCGGCCAGCATAGCCAGGGCGCGGGATCGTTGACGGAACTCGATCTCAGGGATCGATATGTCGACCGCCTGATGAAGGACTATACCGGCACAGCCCCGCTGCACGTGGCGTGGGACCCGGGCAACGGCGCCACCGGCGAGATCCTGAGAAGGCTGCTGGAAAAACTTCCCGGCCGGCACGAGGTGATTTTCGACGAGATTGACGGATCGTTTCCGAACCATCATCCTGATCCCACGATCCCGGAAAATTTGACGCATCTGCAGACGCTCGTAAGGGAGAAAGGGTGCGATCTCGGCATAGCGTTCGATGGAGACGGCGACCGCATCGGGGCAGTCGATTTCGCCGGGCGCATTGTCTGGGGGGATCAACTTCTGGCGATCTATGCCGCCGAGGTGCTGAAAACTAACCCAGGGGCTACCATCATCGGGGAAGTGAAGTCGAGCCAGGTCCTTTATGACGAGATCGCACGGTTGGGCGGCAAGCCCTTGATGTGGAAAACGGGACATTCCCTGATCAAGGCCAAGATGGCCGAGACGGGCTCGCCGCTGGCAGGCGAGATGAGCGGGCATATCTTCTTCGGCGACAGGTGGTATGGATTCGATGATGCGCTTTACTGCGCGGTGCGACTGATCTCCTATCTCAGCCGCACCGGGCAGACACTAGCCACCCTGCTGGATGGCATGCCAAAGGCGTTCAATACGCCCGAAACCCGCTTCGAGGTGGATGAGGCCCGTAAGTTCCCGATCGTGGACGAGGTCAAGGCCCGGCTGCGCGCAAACGGCGACATCCAGGTCAACGACATCGATGGCGTACGCGTCACGACCCCGGACGGCTGGTGGCTGCTGCGCGCTTCCAACACACAGAATGTCCTGGTGGCGCGAGCCGAGGCGGGTAGTCCCGAGCGATTGGACGTACTGAAAGCGCAGATCACCAGCCAGCTGGAACAAAGCGGCGTCGCAACGCCGGATGGCTTCTGATACGGTCGTCTACTTATTCGATAGAGGCTTGTCATGACTTACCTCAACGAACCATCGCAACAGTATAGCCGGGGCGAAACAGCCTCCTCGCTTCAATTCGCCGGCTTCTGGATACGCGGTTGTGCCGCCCTTATTGACGGAGTTATTTTTGGCATAATCGACTTTGCGGTTGATGCGGCATTGTCCTTGGGCAATCCTTCATCCGCGATCGCCGACAAGATGGACTCGACCCGGTTCGCCGAGGTGCTCAGCGGCTTTGGAACGCAAACCCTTGTAAATACAATTCTCAACATCGCGATGATCGCGGCGCTGACAAGTTCGTCGTGGCAGGCGACTGTAGGAAAGCGAGCCATGGGTATCTACATCGTCCGGTCCAAAGGCGCTCGCCTCAATCTGTTGACGGCTGGTCTCCGCGAGGTATGTAAGCTTGTATCGGGACTTATCCTATGCATCGGCTACATGATGGTTGGCTGGACAAAGGAAAAAACCGGCTTGCACGATCTGATGGTCGATACCCGCGTCGTATACGGGCGCACCGTCGCCCGCTGATCGCATGGCCGACGCCGAGACAGTACCGCCTCGCGCTCCCAAGCGCTGGTTCCGCTGCATCGAATACGCGGCGGGACTGAAGGTAGAGTCGCCGTATGGTTCCGAGCTTGATGCCCTGAACGCCGCCGCAGCTCATGTCTGCTCAGGCGACGGAGGGCACGTGAAGGTCGGATATTACGGTTTTCGCTCGCGCGTTATCGTGCTAACCGATGCTGAACTGCGGCAGGCGCTCGTCAGGGTGACTCCTTAGCGTCAGTCCCGTTGGCCTCGATGAACGCCACGGCATCGTACAGCGCAGCCGCGCGGTCGTTGAAGAGCGGTGCAAAGGCAGTAACCATGCCGATATGCCCGATATCGTCGTAAAGACGCTCAGACGCCGGTCCGTTATCTGCGAGCACTTTCTTGTATAAGGCATCCGTGTTTTGCCAGGGGTTCACCGTATCGTCGGCACGGCCTGCCATCAGCAGCAGAGGCGGGTTCTTGCCGTCGGCATATGTAATCGGCTGTGTTACCGACAGGTCGGGCACGACCTCGAAAATCGGTCTGAGTTCCGGCCAGGTAATCGGCAGGAAGTTGTAAGGGCCGGAAAGGCCAATCATGCCGCGCAGGTCGGCAGGCCGCATGTGGTCCCGTGCCAGGTAAGCAGGATTCAGCGCCAGCATGGCAGCGATGTAAGCGCCTGCCGAATGACCCATCACGAACAGGTCGTCCGGATTGCCACCGTACTCTCCAATATGCGTGCGGGTCCAGGCCACGGCATCGGCGCCGTCCTCGACAAAGCCCGGAAATGGAGTGGGCGGGTACAGCCGGTAGTCCGGAATGACCACCGTGATGCCGCGCGAAGCCAGAGCGCCCCCCATGAACCCGTAATCGCCCCGGTCCCCGTATTTCCATTCCCCGCCATAGAAGAACACGGCCACGGGATGGCCGGGCAGGGGCGCATCGGGCTGGTAGATATCCAGCCTGTGCCGCTCGCCCGCCTCATAGGCGACATCGTCAGTTATCTTGTAGGCGTCCGGCAAGCCGGCCGTCAGCAGCCTGGCAGGCGAACAAGCAGACAACAGGGCAAGCAGCAGGATGCAGGGAAGAGTTTTTCTCATCACCGGGAAGTAAGCCTGCCCGGTGAATGGGAAAGGGCCGTACCAGCCGATACGGCCCCTTGGCTCAATGCTGGGTCGAGTGGAAGCTCAACGCGAACCGCGCATCCATATAAGCGCCCCTCGCATCTTCCAGCCGGCGCATAAGCATGGGCCGGTCGGCGTCGCCATTCTCATGCAAGGCAAGCTCCACTTCGTTAAGATGTGCGTGCGCCTGATTAAACTGATCGACGAGGCTTGCCATCTCGTCGATTTCCCTCCCATCCGTGAGCGCCGGTTGATCCGGCGACCTCGTTTCGGTCCTATTGCGATAAGCGACAAGGTTCATAGGAGCCTCCATTATCCAATAAGGTGCCACTTTCCAGACATAATGCAGTCGGCTTATCTTGCAAGGCTTTTTTTAACCGATATCGATTGTTCGGTACTGTGGCCAAAGCGCAACTCAGTGGTTCTCGGGTCTCGGTCGGCAGAAGTTCATCCTGCCCGCTATATCGATTTGCGCCAGCCTTCTTTGCCTCTGGCAGTTCCGATGCCGGGCCATATGGCGAGATAAATCAATAGGTAAAATGGTTAACTGCCGGCGATGCGCAGCGAGTGCTTACTTGAGGAACATCGTCCAATACTTTGGTAGCTACCTGGCCACCCCGGCGGAGAAGGCCGCGTTAACTTAATTTCTAAAGCACTTTGATTAGTACTTCACTTAACATGGGGGTAAGAAGTATGAACCGTATCTTAAGAAGGATTTGACTTTGGGGCGCCTCAGCTTTATAAAGCGTTCATGAATTTTTAACTGCGTCGGAACTTCCAACCGGAACGACCGTTTCAGTTTCAACAAACCACAGACCGGAACAGGAAAAAGCCAGATGCCGACTATCACGCGCGGATTGCTCACCACCACTGCTCTTACCAATGTCGGCCTTGTTTCGGCTGGGCTTATTATGGCGAGCAGCGCCGCGATGGCGAACCCCGTCGGCGGCAGCGTCGTTAACGGCACCGCCAGCATTTCCTCTTCGGGAAACACGCTGACCGTCAACCAGGCAACAGCAAACACGACCATTAACTGGTCGTCCTTCTCCATCGCGCCGACCGAAACGACGAACTTCGTTCAGCCGTCTTCCTCGTCCATCGCATTCAACCGCGTCACCGGCGTCAACCCTTCGCAGATCGAAGGCCACCTGAACGCCAACGGCCAGGTTGTTCTGGTCA
>CALMVH010000248.1 GCA_937873165.1 uncultured Rhodospirillales bacterium | reverse complement strand
GCCATGGCGTTCATGATCCGGCCGGCGGCGAACGACCCCACGGCGCGGGGCACGCGGATCTCGCGCGTCAGGCGGTGAACGCGCACCTCGACAAACTGCGCCCCGAACGAGTAGCGAAGCTGGTCCTTCAGTTCCTCCCCGCGCGCCATGACCATGCCGCCCTTGTAGACCTTGTCCATCGAGCGCTGGGTCAATGTCGCCGGGATATTCTCGGTATAAACCTCGACCACGCTGCCAATCCGGCCAACCGCCGCGTTCAGCGATTCCGTCTGCCCGTCCTCCCCTTTCAGCATGCCGTCCGCGAGGGTCAGCGTCGCGGGATCGCGGCCATTGAAGCGGCCCTGGTCGGCGCCCACGGCGGCCTGAGCCAGCCTGGCGCGGATTTCCTCGCAAGATTTCGCGATGGCGTTGCAGATGCTGGCGGTATGGTTCGATCCCGCCGCAACTCCTGCCGCCGGCAGGTCGCTGTCGCCAAGGTCGATCGTGACGTTGCCGATCGGCAGGCCCAGCCGATCGGCGGCGGTAATCGCCATAACCGTGTACGCGCCGTTGCCGATCTCCTGCGCTGCCATCTGCACCAGGGCCTGGCCATCGGGCCGCAGGCGGATACGCACGGCGACGGGCATGATGTTGACGGGGTAAGCCGCCGTGGCGCAGCCCCAGCCGATCAGCCAGTCGCCATCCGTCATCGAGCCCGGCACAGGATTGCGCTTGGACCAGCCGAACTTTGCGGACGCCTGATCGAAGCACGCCATCAACGACCGGCTGGTGAAGGGCCGATGCTTGATCGGATCGAAGTCGGTGTCGTTGACCCGGCGCAGCTCCACCGGGTCCATCTTCAGCACGACGGCCAGTTCGTCCATGGCGCTTTCCAGCGGGAACATGTACGGGGTTTCGGGAGGCGCGCGCATGAAACCCGGCGTATTGCGGTCGGCATGCACCACATCGACCTTGGTGCGCACGTTCGGCACGTCATACAGAACCGCGGTCGTGCTGGTGCCCGACACGTTGTAGGTGGAAGGACGCGACGTGATCTCCTGCGCTTCGTGCACGAAGGCCTGCAACTTGCCATCGGCTGTCGCCGCCAGCTTGATGTGATGCCGGGTTTCAGCACGGTACGTGGCGATGGTAAAACCCTGGTCGCGGGTGGCGACCAGTTTTACGGGACGGTTCAGGCGGCGCGCCGCAATGGCGATCCAGGCCGTGCGGCCCGTCAGGCTGCCCTTTGACCCGAAAGCCCCGCCTAGGTACTTCGAAACAACTCGGACATCCTTCTGCTCCATGCCGAGCTGCTTCGCGAGGTCTGCCTGGAGACCCACGACGCCTTGGCTAGGCTCCAGAACCGTCAGTTTGCCGCCCGACCAGAAACAGGTGGTGGTGAACAGTTCCAGTGGATTGTGGTGCTGGGTAGGGGTCGAGTAATCCGCCTCGATCTTGACCGGCGCCTTGTCGAAGGCAGCATCGGCATCGCCGGCTTTTGGATCTTCGTGTTCGGTGAACAGGCCCTTGAGCGACTCCGGCGTCGCCCCCTTGCTGCCAAAGGTCGCGGCGGGCGCTTCCACGTCATAGGTGATGTCCACCTTGTAGGCGGCCTCGCGCGCATGCTCGTACGTGTCGGCGATCACAACCGCGACGATCTGGCCATCGTGCCAAACCTTTGGCGTCTGCATGGTGGTGGTGGTTTTGCCACCCTTCTTTCCGGGCGGCGGCGGACGCTTGGCCTGATCGCCGACATTGTCGCTGGTCAGGATGTCCAGAACGCCCGGCACCGCCTCGGCGGCCTTGAGGTTGTATGATTTGATCGTCCCCCGCGCGATCGGCGTGGTCACAAGAAAAGCGAAGGCGGGATTATTGACCACCTCATCCGAAGGGTATTTTGCCTCGCCCGTGACCTTCAGCCGGCCGTCGATGCGCGGCACGGCCTGCCCGATCTTCACCAATCCGGCTTGCTTGTCGCCGGACACGACCTCGTTGTATGCGCTCATGTCGGTATTGCCTGTGCTTGCATCAGGGCGCGCACCAGTGTGCGCCGGCCCAGATCTATCTTGAAAGCGACCGGTCCCTCGCCCCTTGCATCGGCAAAGGCGGCGGCGGCGGCCTTGGTTGCCATCGCCTCGTTCAAGGGCTGATTGGTCAGTATCGCTTCCGCTTGCCGGGCGCGCCATGGCACGGATGCAAGCCCGCCCAGCGCGATCCGCGCCTGCTTGACCACAGCTCCGTCCATCTCTAGCGCCACTGCCGCCGATGCGAGCGCGAAGGCGTACGACTCACGGTCGCGGATCTTCAGGTACAGCGACCGGCGCGTCCATGCGCCCGCAGGCACAGTAAAGCCGGTGATGATCTCGCCCGGTTTCAAACTCGTCTCAATATGCGGCGTGTTACCCGGCAGGGTGTGAAGGTCCTCGAAGCGGATGACCCTTGGTCCGCCTGGACCGGCGATGTCTACCGTCGCGTCGAGGGCAATCAGGGATTGGGCGAAGTCGCCTGCATAGTTGGCGATGCAGTTCTGGCTGGTTCCGAGTACCGCCAGCTCGCGATTGACGCCCCCGATTGCCGCGCATCCCGTGCCGGGCTCGCGCTTGTTGCACTGGTGCAACCCCGCGTCGCGAAAATAGCTGCAGCGTGTGCGTTGCAGCACGTTGCCGCCAAGGCTTGCCATGTTGCGCAGTTGCGGGCTTGCGGCCAGCATCAGCGACTGTGCGATCACCGGGTAGTCGCGTTTGACGGCGGCATGATCCTCGGCTTCCGACATCCGCACCAACGCCCCCAGCTTCAAGCCCGCGGCGTCGGCGCTGATGCTGCCGAAGCCGGATTGCAGGGGGTTGATGTCGACAAGCCTGCCCGGCTGCATCACGTTCAGCTTGGCAAGGTCGAGAAGGGTGGTGCCGCCCGCGATGAACTGCGTCGCCGAACGCGCATGCGCGTCCGCCATGTCGGCGCCGGCCTGCCCGGCGGCAAGCGCTGCGTTCAGATCGCCGGCGCGCTGGTAGGCAAACGGCTGCATCAGCTTCGTTCCATCTGGGTCTTGGCCTGCTTGATCGCTGAAACAATCTTGGGATAGGCGGCACATCGGCACAGATTGCCGCTCATGTACTCGCGGATATCGGCATCGCTTTCGGCGTGCCCTTCGCCGATGCAGGCCACCGCCGACATGATCTGGCCAGGCGTGCAGTACCCGCATTGATAGGCATCGTTGTCGATAAAGGCCTGCTGCATGGGGTGAAGCATCGTGCCGTTCGCCAGCCCTTCGATGGTCCTGATCTCGTGGCTTTCGGCCATGA
>CALMVH010000247.1 GCA_937873165.1 uncultured Rhodospirillales bacterium | reverse complement strand
CATCACCGTCATCGCGATCGCGCTGGTCGCCGTTGCCTCTCTGATGGGGGCTTACTACGGCGGGTCCGCTTTCCTCAACAATCAGTCCGCCGCCAACGCCGCGAGCGCGCTGAACAGCCTGACTCAGCTCGCCGGCGCGTGGAACGCCTACAAGGGCGACAACATCGGTACCACGCCGACAAGCCTGACGATGCTAACGCAAAGCAACTACATCAATAGCAGCGGATACCTGCAGGCCGTTCCGTTGGTCCCCGGCGCGGCAGGGGGCGTTGCGCCGTTTCCCGTCTTTGCCGCTACGCTTTCCGCGACCGTCAACGGGGTCACGGGCCTTCATACCTTCGGCTATGCGGATTTGGGCAGGTCCGCAGCAGGCGCTACGCCCGGTATCGCCGATAGCAATGCAAGCGCGTGCGTACGGGTTCAAAAGACGGCCTTTGGCAGGCAGCCCGCGACCATCCCCTCCGCCGCGCAGGGCGCGATCTTCCAGGGGGGCAACGGCACGTTTGGCTGCGCGATCCTGGTGGGCACGATCACCGGCGGCCTTGGCGCCACGTCCGTTCCCGCCGGAGATTTGCAGACCGGCGACTATGTAATGGAATATTTACTACAATAGTTTTCGATGGCGGCATGGATGTTCGCCTTTCCCTGACTGGTTTTCAGTCGATCATGCGCGTGCTCGACTGGGTTCTCGGAGCCGCCTCGCTTGGCTACGGCTTGTACGCCCAGAGCTGGATCTGGATCGCTTCCGGCTTCATCGGCTTTGCGCTGGCCTGGTACAATCCAGGCGCGCGGCTGCGCAAGCGGCTGGCTGTCGTGAAGCCTGCCAACGCCACAGGCCATCTACCAAAACGATAAATTATGGTTGTTTTTAACATTCCAGCCGTACGCTGAACCGTTAGGCAGGAGTTTGAATGATCAGCCTTGTCATCTACGGCGTCATTGCCATCTCGCTCGCTTCGGCGGCGGGCTACGCCTACCTGACCTTCACTAACACGACGAAGCAGGCGACCTATGTGCAGGAAAACACGGTCCGGCTGAACAGCGCCGTCGCGGCCGTGCGGGCCAGCCTTTTGCCGCTGAACCCCGGGGCGACCGGCGGCATCCTGCTGGCGCCGGCGGGCATGATCGCGGCGGATGGCAATCATGTAAGCTATACGCAGCTGCCTCCCGCAGTGGGGGCCGTCGGGCTGTCCCCCTGGAACCAGCCTTACCTGTACTGCCCGGTTTCGCAAACCCAGGCTTCCGGACTGACCAGCAACGCCCTGAACACGGTCGCCACCGCAGCGGTGCAGTCGCCAAGCGGCGCCAGCTATACGGTCGGGACCTATACAGGCTCGGCCACGGCGGGGGTGTCCTACGTCATCAGCAATACCACAACGAACGCGGTCCCAAACTCGACGGGGTATGTAGCCTTTATCGTATCGTCGACCGGACCCGGGCAAACGGTACCCGATTGCGGGCAGATTGTTGTTTTCGGCAACTCCGTAACCGTTCCCAGGGGCGTGGTCCGGGGCGTCAAGGCCGACCTGCCGTTCAAGCAGCGCCTGGCAGGGGCCAGCGACCGCATGGAAGTGTACGTTTCCAACCAGACCACGGGCGACGGCACGGGCCGCGATCTGCAGAACCTCACGGTGCTCGACTACGCCATGAACCTGTGGCTGACGCTGCAGCCCCGCCAGACGGATATCTACCTGACAGGCGGGCTTGTGTACGCCGTCAATTCCAACCTCGATGCCGAAGGCCCGAACGCCCCGGCGGGCTCACCCAGCTATCCGTTCGCGCAGGCCCAGGGAGCGAACCTCGCTATCGAGACCCTGCCGGGCACCGCCACGGCAAGTGTCAACCTGCCGAACGCGCTGGTGTTGACAACGCCGACGGCCTTCGTGAACCTGCAGCTGAATGCGGCATCGACGCTGATCACAACCGCGCCGCTGCTGTTGAAGAACGTTACATACGTTTCAAGCAATTCAGGCACGATCTTCAGCATTGTCGGCACCAGTTTATCTTCCCAAAACAGCTCCTTCACCAACACGACGCTGAGTGCCACCAACTCAAGCGTCGAGTTTTACAACTCGGGCGTGAACACGACCTACACCAACACGCAAGTGTCGGGAACGATGTCCCGGTTTGACTTCAGCGCGCCCAGCGCGTCGACATATACCTTTACGGCCAACGGCACCGGAAACTATCCGATATCCCTGTCCGGCAGTTCGATGAATGTCGGTGCGAATGCCACCTTATCGGTCACTAATGCAACCGACAGCGTCGTGCTGAATGCCAGCACCTTAAACGTGCAGGGAACCTTGGACCTGTATGGCGGCGCTGCGTTCGGTGCGCTTGATGCTTTTGGCGGATCCACCGTCAGCATTCCGGCGTCAGGCACCATCCTGGCAGCCCAGACCGCCGGCGCCATGCCGTATGGTATCTTCGTGCGCGGGTCGAAAGTCGCAATCGATGGAACGCTGTCCACTACGGGCTTGAATGCGGGCGCGATCGCCATTCAGGGCGATGGAGAACTAACGGGTACCAACCCCAGCGGGATGATACTGGACGCGCAGCCGACACGCTATCCATGCCTGTACCTGACAAACGGTGCGAATGGCAGTCCTGTGCCTGTCTGGCTGAACGCGACAAATAATTACCCGACATTTGCGGAAGTTCAGAAAGGCTATCAGCCGATGGTAGGCGATATCGCCAATGCCACCATTGCCAGTACGAACACTATCGACACCAACGCGTACGGCTACCTGAACCAGAGATCACCGATAAACGATCCTCAGGTTTACAACTCTACCGCGCCGTTCGATCCAACGGCGCCAGCCGGTTCACTGGCTGGCTACGTCGACCCAACCACCTTTGAACGCGGCACGCGCGATCTTGTGAACATGGAGTGGGTCACGGGCGTGCGCCTGAACTTCTACGGGACGTGCCAGTCATGACGATGCACGAAGTTTTCCCCACAAAGCAGCCCCAAGCACAGGAGTTCGCATGATCAGCGTCATGATCTACGGCGTGATCGCCATCGCGCTTGCGGCAGCGGCGGGATACGCCTTCCTGAACTTCACGATTGCCACGAAGCAGACGACGTATGCCCAGGAAAATACGATCCGCCTGGAGGCGGCAGTTTCCGCCTTGCGCGCCAGCCTGCTGGCACTCAGCCCCGGTGCCAATGGCGGCGTCGTGTTTGCCCCCCTCGGCGTCAACGCCAGCGACAATGCAGGGCACACCTACATGCAACTACCCGCCTCGCTGGGATCGATCGCCACGGCTCCTTGGGGACAGCCGTATCTCTATTGCCCCGTTTCCCAAACCCAGACATCGGGACTTGCCGGAGACACCTACGACAATATCGGGTCGAGCACGGTGCAATCGCCCAGCGGCGCGAGTTACAACGTCGGTACCTACACGGGCGCTGCAACGTCCAACATTGCGTATGTCATCAGCAATACGCCCGCCAGCCTGAATGCCTCCAATTCAGCCGGAGCGCAGGCGGGTTACGTCGCCTTCGTCGTGTCCGCGCTCGGCCCCGGGCAATCGATCCCCGATTGCAGCAAGATCGCAATATCCGGCACCTCGATCACAGTGCCCGGCGGATCGGTGCGCGCGGTGGCGGCGGGCTTTCCATGGATACAACGCGTCGTCGCCGCCAGCGACCGAGCCGATTTGTACGTCGTGCCGAACGGCAGCGTCCCTGCGACCAGCGACGGCACGGGCCGCGATGCCAACAATCCCACGACGCTGGATGCGGCCCTGAACCTGTGGCAGTCGCTGCAGCCTCGGCAAACGAACATATACCTGGCAAGCGGGGGCAGCTTCACGACGGCCAACACCCTGAATGCCGAAATGGTGCGGGCAGTGGCCCAGGGCGAGAACACCAGCCTGATGATCGGAACGGTTCCGGGCGCCACCGCGCCCGCCACAGTCTCTTTGAGCGGCACCCTTACGCTGACCACGGCAACGTCGTTCATCAACGTGAACCTGAACGCCGCGAGCAGCCTGACTGCGTTCAAGCCGCTGCTGCTAAAGAACGTAACCTATACGGCGAGTACCGTCGGTACGCCTCTGAGCGTCACCGGGACGACCTTATCGGTGCAGAACGCGAACTTCGTGCGCACGACTCTGACCGCAATCAATTCAACCGTCGAGTTCTACGACTGGACCGCAGGCGGCAGCGGCTCCACCTTTGTCGACAGCCCTTTGAGCGGAACGATGTCGCGCTTCAGCTTCGACGCGCAGGGTTCGGCCAGTTACGCGTTCACGACTTCGGCAAGCTCGACGACTTATCCGGTCTCGATGCTGACAAGCTCGTTGAACGTGTCGGGGAACGCCACGCTTTCGGTCAGCAATCCCAACGACAACGTATACCTGTACAACAGCGCCTTGACGGTGAACGGTACGATGCAATTGTCCGGAGGGGCAGCGACGAGCAACAACACCGCCGGCCTGGACCTCTATAGCGGCTCCTCGGCCAGCATCGCCGGAAAAGCCACGATCGCCGGATCGATGCCCTATGGTGTCTTCATCCGGGGTTCCAAGCTGGCCCTCGACGGTACGCTTACCACCAGCGGCGTCAGTGGGGGCGCGATCGGGATGTCGGAGGGAGAATTTACCGGGGTGGGAAGCATGGTGAACGGCAGCGGGTACCCATGCCTGTTTTTGAAGGGTGTCGTGCAGGACCCCTCAAACCTGACAGCACTGGGAAATCGCCTGAATGTTCCTGTTTACAGCAGCGCCAGCACCCTGCCGGCGGCCTACGCCGGATACCCAGTATTCCCGGCCGTTCAGGCAGGATATCAGCCGATGGTGGGGTCGATCACCAATCCGACGAACAGCATCGACACCACGGCAGCCGCTTATATCAGTCCCGCAAAAAGCCCGATCAACGATCCCCAGGTCTATTCAGCAGCCCAGTACGCTGGTGGCACGATACCGCAGAATACATTGATCGGTTATGTCGATCCGGCGACGTTCGAGCGCGGCGTGCGTGATCTGGTGAACATCGAGTCCGTGATGGGGATCAGCCTGAACTTCTATGGAACCTGTACCCCGTGATTTATAATCTACATCGCGCAGCGCTTTATTAACCACGTCCATGCCAGGGTAGCTCCAGAACGGACAGCCGTAGCGGACAGGAGCCTCGCAGCATGGAACTCGAAATTCCCCAGATCGGCATCGCCGGCAACGTTCGCATCGGCGATTATCTCGTCGAGCAGGGCCTGGCGGATCGCGAGGCGGTCGAGGCCGCCGTGATGGAAAGCCGGATCACCGGCGAGCGCATCGGCAACATCCTGGTGCGCAACGGCTTCCTGCGCTACGCCGATCTGGTCAAGGCCATCCTGAAGCTGTCGCCCGAATACATCGTGTTCGAAAAGGCGTTCAACGCCCGCATCCCGCACGATTTGCTGGCCGAATACAACATCGTTGTGTCGGCCGAAACCGCGCAGAACGTCTACCTTTCCACCTTGGCGAACGAGACAGTGGTGCGCGAAATCGCGCAGCGGTACTACCCTGACAAGACACTGGTCTTCGTTTCGCTGTCGCCCGGCGACCTTTCGAACTTCATCGAAGGCATCAATCGCGAAAACGACGAGTCCGCCATGGACAAGGTCGAGGACGACGCGGAAATCATCGAGATGATCATGAAGAAGGCCATCTTAGTGGGCGCTTCGGATATCCACATCGAACCGCGCCTGCGCAGCTACACGGTGTTCTTCCGCCACCTCGGCATTCGCAAGATCATACACGAAGGCAGCCTGGAGCAGTTCGGCGTACTGGCGGCGCAGATCAAGGACCGCAGCCGCATGGATCAGGTGGAAACCCGTATCCCGCAGGATGGCGGCTTCACCATGGAGTTCCGCAACCGGCTGGTCGATCTGCGCGTCGCGACGGTGCCGACGGTCAACGGCGAAGTCATCGTGATCCGGTTGCTCGATCCCGACAAGGCGCAGCGCTCGCTGGCGGAGCTGGGCATCACGCAGATCAACAACTGGCGGGCGGCCACGAACTATCCGTTCGGCCTGTGCCTGATCTGCGGCGCAACGGGTTCGGGCAAGACCACGACGCTGAACGCCACGGTGCGCGAAATGGACCGCTTCGGCAAGGCCATCCGTACGGTCGAGGACCCGGTCGAATACCGCATTCCTTATGTGGGCCAGGTGAACGTCAACCCGATCGTCGGCCTCGATTTCGCCTTCGCGCTGCGCGCCTTCATGCGTGCCGACCCGGACGTGATCATGCTGGGCGAGGTGCGCGATATCGAGACAGCCAAGCTGACCCTGCGCGCCGCCGAAACGGGCCACCTGGTTCTGGCCACGCTGCACACCGGCACGGTGCGCGGTGCCATGGGCCGCCTGCGCTCGCTGGGTGTTTCCGACTACGATCTGAAGCCTTTGCTGCGCGGCGTGATGGTGCAGCGCCTGGTGCGAACCGTTTGCGCCAGCTGCAAGGGCGACGGCTGCGAGACCTGCCTGTTCACCGGCTACGCGGGCCGTACCGTGGTGGCCGAATGCGCCCTGTTCCGCAACGAGGGCGAGGTGGAGCGCGCGACCAACGGCGAGCGCTGGTGGCCCTCCATGGTTTCCGACGCCATAGGCAAGATCAAGCAGGGCCTGACCACCGCCGAAGAAGTCTACCGCGTGTTCCAGTCCGAACTCGACAACCAGGACGAGGAACTGGAAGGCATCGAGCTCTTGATGAAGGAAATGGAACTCCAGAAATCACGCAAGGGCGGCATTGACAAGATGATCGGAGGACATGCCTGAGTAGTAATTAATCCCTACAGGCATCACCATAAAATGCGATATCAGTATCGATGAGTCAAAGTGCTGACGCGGTGAATTCTATCAGGCAGTTCAAATCCACCAGATAATGTACTGGGACTGTCGCACCTTAGCAGGCAGAGGACAGTCTTGCATCCTTGTCATGCTCGACCCCAACGAAGACCCTGTCAAACACCAGATCGACATGCCGCATGTACCACGCCGGGTCGAACAGCTCCGCCAAGGCGTAGGGGTTCAGCAGGGTGGCGATGGCAGGGTCTGCCTTCAGGTGGCGCAGGAAGGCCGGTTCGCCCTCCACGGCAGCGGGATCGTCCCACACCTTCATGGCATTGCGCTGCACGGCACGGTAGGCATCCTCGCGGCTCATGCCGGCCTGCGTCAGGGCCAACAGGACGCGCTGCGAGTAGACGAGGCCTCCATACAGATCGAGGTTCTTCTGCATGGCGTCGGGGTAGATCACCATGTCCGCAATCAGTCCCGCTGCGCGGTCCAGTGCGAAGTCCAGCGCGATGGTGGCGTCCGGGCCGAACACGCGCTCCACCGAGGAATGCGAGATGTCGCGCTCGTGCCACAGCGTGATGTTCTCCATCGCTGGGTTGACCGCCGCGCGCACGATGCGGGCAAGGCCCGTCAGGTTCTCCGACAGCACGGGGTTGCGCTTGTGCGGCATGGATGAGGAGCCCTTCTGGCCGGGCGAGAAATATTCCTCCGCTTCGCGCACTTCGCTGCGCTGCAGGTGCCGCACTTCGGTGGCCAGGTTCTCGAGCGATCCTGCCACTACGCCCAGCACGGCAAAATACAGGGCATGCCGGTCGCGCGGGATGACCTGGGTGGAGACGGGCTCGACCGCCAGTCCCAACGCGCTGGCCACATGCGCCTCCACGCGCGGGTCGACGGAGGCAAAGGTGCCGACGGGTCCGGAGATGGCGCACACCGCGACCTCCGCGCGCGCCGCCAGCAGCCGTGTGCGGGCGCGCGCAAAGGCGGCGTAGTGACCTGCCAGCTTTAACCCAAAGGTCGTCGGCTCCGCATGGATGCCGTGGCTGCGGCCGATGGTCGGCACGTATTTGTATTCCAGCGCGCGGCGGCGCAGCGCTTCCATCACCTTGTCGATGCCCTGCAGCAGCAGGTCGGCCGCCTGCATCAACTGGATGCCGAAGCCGGTATCCAGTACGTCCGATGACGTCATGCCCTGGTGCAGGAAGCGGGCTTCCTCGCCCACATGCTCGGTCACGCTGGTCAGGAACGCGATCACGTCGTGCTTCACCTCCTGCTCGATTTCCTCGATGCGCGCGGGATCGAAGTTGCCCCGCTCGCGGATTGCGGCGGCGGCTTCGGGCGGGATCGTGCCCAGCGACGCCATGGCCTCGGCTGCGAGGGTCTCGATCTCCAGCCAGATGTGGAAACGGTTCTGCGCTTCCCAAATGGATGCCATCGCAGGCCGGCTGTAGCGAGGGATCATGCCGCGTGCGCCCCGGCCAAAGCGGCCAGTTCGCTGCCGTCGCCGGATACGCGACCCAGCAGGGGCGTTAGTTCCGCAAAGGTTTCGAAAGCCTGGTGCGGGATGCCCTCGCTGCGGCAATGCGCGGCCAATTGACCCTTTGCGAACACGAAATCGGCGGCGCCCGCCGTGCAGAAGTCGGAAATGCCGTCACCGATCAGCACGCTTTTGCGGTTGCGCAGCCGCCCCATGGCGGCGCATTTGCACGTTCCGCCCTCGACCGCGCAATCCTTGTCGGCATAGGGGAACTCGACGCCCAGCCTGCGGTCGTCGAGGA
>CALMVH010000246.1 GCA_937873165.1 uncultured Rhodospirillales bacterium | reverse complement strand
CTGGTATACACATCAACCACAGTCAACGAGCGGAACCTCGCCCCGCTCTGCAGCTGGTCGGCCACGAAGTCCATGCTCCACGCCTGATCCGGCGCTGTCGCCTTGAACTTCTCGCTGCGTGCCCTCCCAGCCTTGCGCTTGCCCGGAGGCTTCATCCGCTGCAGACACAGACCTTCTTCACAGTACAGCCGGTACACCAGATACTTGCCCACGTTCCAGCCTTCGCGGTTCAACAGGACTCGGATCTTGCGGTATCCATAGCGCACCCTCGCCTGTGCGATCTCCCGGATACGCATCCGCAGTTCCGTTCGAGGATCGAGGCAGCTCTGGTAGCGGTAGGTGGCTCGCGGCACGCGCAGCACACGACATGCACGCCGTTCCCCCACACTGGGCATCCGCTCCAGATGCTCCACCATCGGTCCACGCCGCGAAGGCTTTACCACTTTTTTGACAGCACATCCTGCAACATCGTCTTGTCCAGAGTCAGGTCCGCCACCAATCGCTTCAGCCGCTGGTTCTCCTCCTGCAGCTGCGCCATCTGACGAACCTGATCCACTTCGAGGCCGGCGTACTTCGCCTTCCAGCGATAAAACGTCTGTTCGCTGATCCCTGCCTTCCGGATCAACTCCCCACAGGAACACCCACCTGCGCCTGCTTCAGCACACCAATCATCTGCTCCACACTGAACCGCTTCTTCCTCACCCAAATCTCCTTCCCTTACCCGGGCAAATTTGGCCGAAGACTAACATTCACTCTGGCTCAGAATTACCGAGGCCGATCATCGAAGAACTGCCTCAAGTGAGATCGGGCCGGTGTAAGCCTAGGTCCGCGTAAGCCGATTCAACTTGGCTCCTGCGGTCTCGTGCACCTGCTCGGTACAAGTTAAACATGCTTTCGTTTAATTGCTCCCGGTAGGTTTAAGACCGACAGCGCAGTGCGAATTATTTTCGGCTACAAGTTGTTCTGTTTTGGAGATAAACGTTACAAAGGTGTCGCACATGCGATCCCTGCTGCTTGTCTAGTGCTTAAATAAAAAGGAGCTGTGCATGAGCGTCCGGTCCATGCGACGCTAAAGAGGTTTTTCGTGACTCAACCTTTTTCTTTCAACCGATGGACGCGCGTATGGCGCGCCGGCGCGGTGCGGATGCTGGCGTACGCGGCTTTTCTGGCAGTCTCGGGTATTTCGGCACAGGCGGCGCAGTTGGGCGGCGACTCGCGCGGCACGATCCCCAGGGATATTCAGCAGCTGATCGTGGTGGACTACCGGGCCATGCAGAACTCACAGGCCGCCATGGACCTGAAAGCGCGCGTGCTGCCGCCCGAACTGAAGCAGCTGGAGCAGGCGCTGGTCGCTTCCGGCATCGATGACGACCATGATATTGAGGAGCTGGCATTTGCCAGCTTCCGGCCCGACCCGAACAGCGACAACGCCAAGATCATCGGTGTTGCGCAGGGCCAGTTTTCCGTGACGGACATCCTTGCCGACTTTCGCAAGCGCAAGCTGAAGCCGCAGGTGCTGCGCACCAACAGGATGTACCCCATGCCCGGCAGCGGTATGCTGGTCACTTTCGTGAACCCGACGACCATGGTGTTCGGCGCGTCGGACGCGATCAAGTATGCCCTGAATGCACGCGACGGTCTCGCGCCCAGCATGCTGGCGAACCAGCCGCTGATGCAGCAGATGGGCCTTGTGGATACGGAACCGCTATGGAGCCTGCTGGACGGCAAGGGAACGCAGCAGATGATGCGCAGTGTGATGGGGCAGGCGGCGCAGCTGGCCGACTACGAAACCATCCGCAAGCGGCTGACGAGTTCGCGCTACAGCATGAACTTCGACAACGGGGTGAAGTTCAACCTTGCGGTCGTCACGCCCGACACCTTTACCGCCGCAACCATGTCGAGCCTGATGAACGCGGCCGCCCTGTTTGAGAAAACAAGCGGCTCGGCAGTGGAGAAGCAGGCGATCGACAACACCGACATTACCTCGAACGCGGGTACGCTGAATGTGAAGTTCAGCGCGTCGGACAGCCAGTTCGCAACACTGCTGAAGTCATCGCTGTTCCAGACGGTGGTGCACTAGGCGTTATATATCAAATCCGGGTTGGACCTGATTGGTATAAGAAGCTGGGCAAGCGGCCAAGGACCGATGAGCGCGAAGCTATACCTCAATTGCTCCGGCCTTCGGTCGCATGCACGTCGACTCCGTTTCAGTGGGGTTCGGGATTAGCGTTCCTCAATGCATCCCATAGATTTACTCCATGGCACGTGCCTTCACCAAATATGAACCAGACCCAAATAAGGTTCTGGTTCACATTTGGTGATGCGCATATTTGAGGTTTCGGAGCGTTTCGAGAGGCGCTTTGTTAGGCCCCGTGGAGGACGCGCAGCTGAAGCAAGTCGAA
>CALMVH010000245.1:1526-2695 GCA_937873165.1 uncultured Rhodospirillales bacterium | reverse complement strand
GTCTGAGCAATGAAGAACCAGCCAATCGGCGTTTTCGACTCGGGCGTGGGCGGGCTGACCGTCCTGCGCACGCTGATCGAACGCCTGCCATACGAATCATACATTTATTTAGGTGACACGGCCCGGCTACCCTATGGCACGAAGACGGGTGAGACCGTCACGCGCTATGCCCTGCAAGCGAGCGCCGCCCTTGTCGATCGAGGCATCAAGGCGCTGGTCATCGCGTGTAATACGGCTTCTGCCTACGCCCTCCCTGCCCTGAGGCAGCGTTACCCCGGCATGCCGGTTATCGGTGTGATCGAGGCAGGGGCGGAGGAGGCGTGCCAGGTGTCCCGCTCCGGACGGATCGCTGTCATGTCCACCGACAGCACGGCACGATCCGGGGCCTACCCGGCGGCCATCCTAAAGGTCAGGCCCCGCGCGCAAATAGTATCCATTGCGTGTTCTTTGTTGGTAGCACTTGCCGAGGAAGGCTGGACTGAAGGCAGCATTGTGGGGCAGGTCCTCGAGAAATACCTTTCGCCCGCATTTGCCAGAGATCCACCTGACACGGTGGTGCTGGGTTGTACTCACTTTCCGGTACTTAAGCGGGAGATCGAAACCGTACTGGGTCCTGATATTGCTTTAGTCGACAGCGGATCGACCGCCGCTGCATTCGTAGAGCAAACGTTGCGAAAGGCAGGAGAACTAGCGAACGGTAAAACCCAAACCGACATCCGGTTTCTCGCGACTGATGGCTCCGACCGCTTCGCGCGAGTCGCTCAAGCATTTCTCGGTAGTAGTATACGGGCGCTGGCGATCGAAACCATTGATCTCTCGCCTTTCTCGCGGGTTGATTAATCACCGGCTTGATGAGCATTGTGTCCGGACGAAATGGATCTACAATAAGTTTTTGTGTTTCGCGAAACTTGAAAAGTTTTGAAATCGGCGAAATTCGTTGTAAACGAATAGCTAATATGACCGTAATCGAGAGAATCATGAAAAAGAACCAAAGCTTTTATGGCGGCGTCGTTCTACTATCTGCAATAGTGACTTCGATGCAGATTTTTCAGTCGAGAATTTTTTCAGTTACTACCTGGTATCATCTTTCATTTACTGTTATCAGTATAGCCATGTTCGGGCTTACCTTAGGAGCCTTGAAAATATACCGCGGGGATGAGGCAAGTCAG
>CALMVH010000245.1:0-1516 GCA_937873165.1 uncultured Rhodospirillales bacterium | reverse complement strand
GGGCGTGCCTGCTCTTTGCGCTTTTGATACAATTGAGAATACCGTTGGTGTTCGGTGATTTCAGATGGACTTTTCTCACCCTGCCCATTGTCGGGATCATAACGGGCGTACCCTATTATTTCGCCGGTATGGCGCTATCACTATGCCTGACACGTAGCCGGTTTTCCATCGGCTCGGTTTATGGTTGTGACCTGATCGGTGCTTCCATTGGCTGTCTCGGAGCATTGTTTCTAATGAAATCGGTTGATACGCCTTCTGCAATCCTGGCCCTTATAATGTTGTCTATCATTACTTCATTTCTTTTCTTCAGTTCAGACGAAAGTGTTCCCAAGTCATTTATACGCGTTTATTTGGTCGTAGGTGGAGCAGTGGGAGCACTGTTCTTGGCGAATATATCCGGATCAATGCCCATCTTATATCCTCTTGTTGTAAAGAATGAGCTCATTTCGGAGAATAACTATGATTTCGATCATTGGAATGCGATATCTCGGGTCACAGTTACGAAGGAGGCTCCCGATAGGGTTCCATTCCTCTGGGGACCGTCGTCACGATTGCCTTCAGATATCAGAGTAAGCCAGAAGCTGCTTAGGATCGATGGAGATGCGGGAACCGTGCTTACAAAGTTCGATGGGCGCAATTGGAAGACTCTGGATTTTCTGAACTACGACGTCACAAACCTAGCCTATTCGCTACCAGATCTGAAAAGTGCCGCCATTATAGGAGTTGGCGGCGGCCGTGATCTCCTATCCGCGAAGTACTTCGGCGTACCCGACGTTACAGCGCTTGATATCAATAATATCCAGATATCACTTCTTAAAGATAACAAAAAGTTTCGCTCCTACACCAACCTTTACGACCAGCCGGGCGTGACAATCGTGAACAGCGAAGCTCGTAGCTGGTTTAGGCGCAATACACACCCGTTCGATCTTATCGAAATGAGCCTGATTGATACATGGGCTGCTACTGGCGCGGGGGCGTTCGCCTTGTCGGAAAACGGTCTTTACACCGTCGAGGCTTGGAAAACCTTCTTCGGTAGTCTGGCGCCCAACGGCGTATTCACGGTAAGCCGCTGGTTTCATCCCGGGGCAGTAGACGAAGCGGGCAGGCAAGTATCACTTGCTGTTGCCACTCTGCTGGACTCGGGAATAACAGATCCCGAGAAACATATTTTCATGGTGTCATCTCAACGTATTGCAACGATGTTGATTTCTAAAGCGCCTTTCGATGAAGCTCGTCTCGCCATTCTTGAACAACAAGCTGCATTGAAGGATTATGCGATTGTCGTGACCCCCCGGAACACGCATTTAAGCCCTGTTTTGACTCCGTTCCTGGAAGCGCGCTCTCTGGCGGATCTTGATCGTGCCGCAGATGCGTTGCCGCTCGATCTGTCACCAACAACAGACATGCATCCTTTCTTTTTTAACGAAGCAAGATTTTCTCATCCTCTGCAAATCATGCATTTGGCTTTCGCTGGCTCAGGCGCAAGCACAGGCACGTTCGTGGGACACGCTAAGGC
>CALMVH010000244.1:3675-5636 GCA_937873165.1 uncultured Rhodospirillales bacterium | reverse complement strand
GGAGACATGACCGTTCGCCTGAACCATGCCGATCCCCTCTTCCCCGGACATTTTGCCCGCCTCGTCGACGCCAAGCGCGAGGCGGAGGTCGATGTTTCCGCTGCCGTGCGCGCCATCCTCGCGGATGTGCGCCGCCGCAAGGACGAGGCGGTAATCGAATACACGCAGAAATTCGACCGCTGCCACCCGAAGCTGGGCCAGGACGTCGCGGCAAACGGCACCGTCTCCCCTAAACTGATTGCGGCCATCGATACGGCGGCCTCCCGGATCGAAGCCTTCCATGCCCTGCAAAAGCCGCAGGATCTACAAACAACCGATGCGGCAGGCGTGTCGATGGGCCTGCGCTGGGGCCCGGTCGACGCGGTCGGGCTGTACGTGCCCGGCGGCAAGGCCGCTTACCCCAGCTCGGTGCTGATGAACGCGATCCCCGCTAAGATCGCAGGAGTCGGGCGGATCGTCATGGTGGTGCCAACCCCCGACGGCGAGGTGAACCCGCTGGTGCTGGCGGCGGCCCGGCGCGCGGGCGTGACGGAGATCTACCGCATCGGCGGCGCGCAGGCCGTGGCGGCGCTGGCCTATGGCACCGAGACCATCGCGCCCGTCGACAAGATCGTAGGCCCCGGCAATGCCTATGTCGCGGAGGCCAAGCGGCAGGTATTTGGCACGGTGGGCATCGACATGATCGCGGGCCCGTCGGAAATCGTCGTGATTGCCGACCGCGACAACGATCCGTCGCTGGTCGCCCTCGACCTGTTGAGCCAGGCCGAGCACGACGAGGCGGCGCAATCAATCCTGATCACGGACGATGCCGGCTTTGCCGATGCAGTCGTGCAGGCTGTGGAAGGGTGGCTGCAAACCTTGGCCCGCCGCGACATCGCCGCGACAAGCTGGGGAACGCACGGCGCGGTGATCGTGGTGCCCGACCTGACCACGGCCGCCTCCTTATGCGACCGGCTGGCGCCCGAGCACCTGGAACTGATGGTGGCCGATCCCGAAGCCCTCGCCGCCCGCATCCGCCACGCGGGCGCGCTGTTCCTGGGCCGCCACACGCCGGAGGCCGTGGGCGACTATATCGCGGGGCCGAACCATGTGCTGCCCACCGGCCGCAGCGCACGCTTTTCCAGCGGCCTGTCCGTGTTCGACTTCATGAAGCGCACAACATGGGTCAACTGCACGGCAGCCGCCCTGACAAACATCGGCCCTGCCGCGGTGCAACTGGCGCACGCGGAAGGATTGCAGGCCCACGCGCTGTCGATGTCGGAACGCCTGAACGACAGTGAATCATAACGGGCCGCTTGACTCGCGAAACCGCGATACCAAATCAGGTTCATTCGCAACATAACAAAAGGAGGTGATCCAATGTCTCACGATGCAAACCATGCCGCTTGCCGTTCATCGGGGTTTCAGACGCGGGTTCATTCCAGCCTCTGACAGTCTGTCGACGGTGCGCGTGTAGGCGGCCGAAGTTTCATCTTGCGGATGCGCCGTTCCCAATCAGGGAGCGGCGCATCTTTTCGTTTACCGCTGAACCGCGCCAAGCATGCAAGGGCTTGACCGAAGCCCATCAACCTATAGAACGGCAGCAATGGCCAAAGAAGATCTGATCGAATTCGGCGGGGCAGTCGTCGAGCTGCTGCCAAACGCAATGTTCCGGGTCAAACTGGACAATGGACATGAGATTCTTGCCCACACATCGGGCCGCATGCGCAAGAACCGCATCCGTGTGCTGGCGGGTGACCGCGTCAACGTTGAAATGACCCCGTACGACCTGACCAAGGGCCGCATCACTTTCCGGCATAAATAGTTCGTGGCCCTGGCCGCGCGCGCGTCTCTCGTACTCGGATCGGCCTCGCCGCGCCGCCTTGACCTCCTGCGCCAGATCGGCATCGAGCCAGCGGCGGTGATGGCAACCGACATCGATGAAACGCCCCTGAAAGATGAACTGGCGCCAGCCCTGGCAC
>CALMVH010000244.1:0-3665 GCA_937873165.1 uncultured Rhodospirillales bacterium | reverse complement strand
AGCGCCTGGCGCGCGAGAAAAGCGTAGCAGCGGCGCGTCTCTATCCCGATCATTACGTGCTGACCGCCGATACCGTCGTGTCGGTCGGCCGGCGTATCCTGCCCAAGGCCGAGGACGAGGCAACCGTGCGGGATTGCCTCCATTTTTTGTCCGGTCGCCGGCACCGCGTCCAGACGGGGGTTGCCATCGCTGCCCCGGGCGGCGTGACGCGTACCCGCCTTGTGTCCAGTGTCGTTTCCTTTAAACGCCTCACAACCGCCGAGATCGAAACCTATGCGGCGACGGGAGAGGGCCTCGGCAAGGCAGGTGGATACGGCATGCAGGGCAAGGCCGCCGCCTTTATTCCGTTCCTGTCGGGATCGTACACGAACATCATCGGCCTGCCCGTGCACGAGGTGTACCAGATGCTGACAGGGCTGGGTTTCTTCAGGGCTTCATGAGCCTGCGTCTGGCGATGGCGCACTGGCGCGATCTTGATGTCGCCTTGCTGATCCGCGACGGACAGTTGCACGATCTTGCCGTGGATCGTCCCGATGCGCCTCGTCTTTACCACTCGATCTGGCGCGGGCGCGTGGGCCGTCTCGCGCCGGGGCTGGGCGCTTTCATTAAGCTGGATGAAACGCACACCGGCCTGCTGAAGGAAAGCCTGCCTAGCAGCGGCCAGGCCGTGACCGTGCAGGTCAAGAGCCTGCGCGGCGAGGGCAAGGCGGACATCGTGACCACCGACATCGCCCTGCCGGGCCGCTACCTGGTCTACCTGCCGAACGCAACCGGCTTTCGCTCGTCCCGCCGCGGCCCGGCCGTCGCGCCCGGAATCCTGTCCGCCCGGGCGGGGGGGGGTATCGCGGGCGGCATCCGGCGTCAAACCGCAGGCACGGCCGTGCCCGACGAAATCCTGGCCGACGCAACGGCGCTGCGCCGTACCTGGACCGATGTGGAGGGCCACACCGGAATGGGATTGCTGAAGCCAGGCCCTGACGCCGCCGAGCGGCTGAGGACCGATCATCCAGGCGAAGACCTGCCGCTGGCGGAGGCCACCGACGATTTTGCCTGGACGCTCGACAGACTTTTGCACCCACGCGTCGATCTCGGCCAGGGTGCCTCGGTGCTGATCGAGCCAACCGCTGCCCTGACCGCCATCGACGTCAATACCGGCACGCGTTCGGCCACGGACGCGAATGCGCTTGCGGCAGAGGAGATCGTACGCCACATCAGGCTGAGAAACCTTTCAGGCCTGATCATGATCGACTTTGCCTCGGACCCCGCCAAAGCCCGGCGCGACGCGCTGCTGGAAAGCTTGAAGCGCGCCCTGGCCGACGATCCCGCCGGCTGCCGCTTCGCAGGCACGACACCATCGGGCCTCGTTGAACTGACCCGCCCGCGCCGGACGCTCCCGCTCCATGACATCGTGCAGGAAAACGTGTCATGAGGCGACTGGCGTTGCTGTTATCGGTTGTACTGGGGATGCCGTTGCCGGCGCAGGCTGACTCGGCTGGAGCCTTCCCGGCGGGAGCGGACAAGCATCTGATAGACCTCGCCTTCAGGACATGCCTTGCCTATCCCGACAATCTGCAACGGCTGAAAGTGCGGCTGGATGCGACGCTGACCATGGCCGAACAGAAGACCGAGAGTTTTTTCCTGGGCCGCAATCCCGGCAAGGTCTGGCTGGACCGTGGACCGAACGGCAATTTCGCCGTTGTCATCCTGGACAACGGGCGATGCGCGGTTGAAGGCGATACGCCCGCAATCGACGGCGTCATGGACGATTTCGCGGCCGCCGCCCGATCTGTAAAACCGTCGCTCGTGCAGTCCAGCGACGATCTCAAAGGGTCGTTCCGGGGCGCGCCCGGGCACACCCGCGTTTATTCCTGGACAAGGGACGACCGCACGTACCGCGTCACCCTAGAGGGCACGCCACTGGCCGCCGCGCTGTTGCATGCGGAAATCGCGCTGGAGCCAGCACCTTGACCGCAGCCTGTCCCATATGCCGCAAGCCGGTCGATCCAGCCTATCGTCCGTTTTGTTCGAAGCGCTGCGCCGATGTCGATCTGGCACGCTGGCTGAACGGCCATTACGTGGTGCCGGGCGCAACCGCCGATGCCGATGAAACCAACCCGTCGGAATCCACCGACGAAGGCTAGACACAAGCCCCCGAACCTGATTATAAACGCGGCCACGACCGATGCCCGGATAGCTCAGTTGGTAGAGCAGAGGATTGAAAATCCTCGTGTCGGCGGTTCAAATCCGTCTCCGGGCACCACCGCCTTTCCAGGACAATGCCAGCGTCGTGCAGAAGCCCGTATGATATTGGGTTCCGCTCCGTTACGGTTCCCTTGAGTAAGCTTGGATTCTATTAAAGCAAAGGGACTTATCCTTTAATAAGCTATGCGCTTATTCAAGGATCATGGGATCATGGTCAAACCGTTAAGTCGCATCGGATCGTATGTAAACCGCACGGCGGGAGAAGAAGCCTATCAGGCATTCGTTCCACCGCGCCTACCTCCCGATCCTTCCGTCGACCTCGTGCCGATGTACGGTGCGCTCGATAAGGCAAGTAGAGCGTTAGGTAGCATAGATGCTTTGAACAGCCTGGTGCCTGACGTAAGTCAGTTTCTCTTTATGTACGTTCGGAAGGAAGCGCTGCTTTCATCGCAGATCGAAGGCACGCAGTCTTCGCTAGTTGTTTGAAAACGACGAGGTCGCCGCCGTGCCTGTCGACGATGTCGAGGAAGTCTCGAACTACATCGCGGCGTTGAACCATGGCTTGCGACGCATGAAGGCAGGTTTTCCGCTATCGAACCGTCTCATCCGGGAAATGCACGAAATCCTGCTGCAAGGGAGTCGCGGCGCGAACAAGGCTCCCGGAGAGTTCCGGCGCTCGCAAAACTGGATCGGCGGCACAAGGCCCGGAAAGGCGCGGTTCGTGCCTCCGCACCCGAAATGGTAGAGAATCTAATGAGCGGTTTGGAAAAGTTCATTCACGATGATCGCCAAAAGCTGCCGGCGCTTGTAAAAGCCGCTCTGGTGCATGTTTAATTCGAGACGATCTACCCTTTTCTCGATGGCAACGGCAGGTTGGGCCGTCTGCTGATAACCTTGCTGCTATGCGCGGACGGAGTCCTGGTCGACCCGGTTCTTTACCTCAGCCTGCATCTGAAACAAAACCGGGACACTTATTATCAGCTTTTGTCGGATGTTCGCAGCAAGGGCGACTGGGAAAGATGGTGCGACTTCTTTCTTGATGGGGTGATTGCAACGGCTGCACAGGCCATGTCGGACGCAAGAAAGATCATCGATCTTCTCGAACGAGATCGGGCGCGGATCGTCCTGCTGGGGCGAGGCGCAGGCACAGCCCTGAAACTGCACGATTACCTTCTGAAGATGCCTTACCTTTCCATCACAAAGGTTGCGAAGCGTCTGGATACGTCTGTTCCCACCGTAACGGCAGCCGTTCAAAAGCTTGTCAATCTGGGCCTGTTGAAAGAGATCACCGGAGCCGCACGCAACCGGCTTTTCGCTTACACGGAGTACCTTGCCATCCTGTCCGCCGGTACCGATCCCTTGTGATATGCTGCTTGTGGCATCTGGCGGGTACCGGCACATATCCCCTCAAGGCATGCGGCGCGAGCTGGGCGAGGCGGCGGGGCGGGGCGGCAGGATATCGA
>CALMVH010000243.1 GCA_937873165.1 uncultured Rhodospirillales bacterium | reverse complement strand
TGATCGTACCTACCGGCTTCTTAATTGGCTGGATCAGGTACGCGGCATGGCATGCGGGGTCGAAGGTACCGGTTCCGGCTGTCGCCGGCAGGAACCCGTCTTCGATGCACAGCGCGGCCATCGCGATCTCGACGATGCCGGATGCGCCGAGCGTGTGCCCGACGTGGCCCTTGAACGACGAACAGGATGTTCCCATGCCGAACACGGCCACGATCGCCTTGTCCTCGGCAGCATCGCCGCTGATAGTGGCCGTGCCGTGCGCCTTGATGAAGTCGATGTCGACGGCATCCAGTCCGGCATCGGCCAGCGCGCGCTGCATCGCGCCGGCCGCGCCGCGCCCCTGGGGATCGGGCGCGGACATATGCCAGGCGTCGCTGCTTTCTCCGACGCCCAGCACCTGCAGCGAAGCGTCGGCGGCAGTGGCTCTTTCCAGCAGGGCAAAGCCCGCGCCTTCGCCAATGGACAGTCCATCACGATCCACATCGAAGGGCCGGCAGCGCGTGGCGGAGGTCAGTTGCAATGATTGAAAGCCGTACAAGGTCGTCAGGCACAGACTATCTGCCCCGCCCACCACTGCCGCGTCGCACAGCTCGGCTTCGATCATGCGCGAGGCCGTGGCGAACGCCTTCGCGGTCGAGGCGCACGCGGCGGAGATCACCATTGCGGGCCCTTCCAGTCCCAGGCGTGCCGCAACATAGGTCGCGACGGAAAACGTGTTGTGCGTTTCGGCATAATGGAAATCGGCCGGCAAAAGGCCACCGTCGCGCACACGGTAGGCTTGCTCGGTTTCAAGGATGCCGCTGGTGCTGGTGCCGAGGAATACGCCGATGCGATGCGCGCCATAGCGGGCGGCGGCTGCCTTGACGGCCTCAGCGAACCCGTCCGCCGTCAGCGCCATTTCCGCCAGCCGGTTGTTGCGGCAGTCGAAGTGGGACAACGCGACCGGCACGGCGAGGCTCTCGACCCCTGCAACCTGTCCGACATAGGTCGGAATATCTACCGTCTCGAACCGGCAGGGTTCCAGACCGCTTTGTCCCGCCCGCAAGGCGGCGGCCGTGACATCGGCCCCTTGGCCCAGGCACGATACAAGCGAATAGCGGCTGAGCGCGAGCGGCTGCACTGATTATCCGTAAAAGGAGCGCGGATCACTCATTTGAGCGTGCGGGTCTCCATGTCAAGCCGCGCCTCCGCCTCCTTCAGCGCCTTGTAGTAGGCGTTGTAGAAAGCCCGGAAATTCACGCGGTCTTCCTCCGGCAGGCGCGCCAGATCGTCCGGCAGGGTCCGCCGCCCCGCATCCGCGTGGCGATAGATATCCGCAAACCGGGCCAGGTTCAGGCGCAGATCGCTGTAGGCCGGGTCTGATAATATGCGATCGAACTCCGGCTGGTACTGGCCAAAGATCATCTCGTCGTAGAAGATCAGGTGGACCCTGGTTCCATAGACCTCGTTCTGCTGCACGATGGGGGCCACATCGGCCAGCACGCCGGGCTCGGCGGGCAAACGCCCGTAGGTCAGGATTTCCTGCCGGGCTGCCGTGTCCTGGTACAGCGCCACCGGATCGTCGATGGCGGTATCGTTGCCGCGCCGCATCAGGTCGACGAACTCGTTTTTCGGAACTGGCAGGTCGATGGCGGCCTCCAGCAGCGACTGGTTCTGCGGCCATGGCGGAATCTCGCAGGTCGCGGCCACGCCCTTGTGCGTCAGGTGGCTGCAATTGTCGTGGAAGACGTTCCATTCGAACGTCTTCTGCCCTTCGCGATAAGGATCGTTGACCGTGTTCAGCGCGTCAACCGTGCTTTGCATCTGCGCGCGCGATACCGGCACGCGGGCGCAATACCGGCTGCGCCCGAAATCCACGGCGTAATCGGTACCTGCCGAAACTTCGTACTTCCACGCCTCGCGCGAGACATCCCCGGGTTTACCGTCGAATACGGTATCGTGAAACACGACGCCGTCGTAGATACCCTGGTCCATTGCCGAGATCTGCGTCGCGGCATAGGCATCGCGGGTCAAGGGCGCCCCTGGCGGCAGGTCGCCGTGAAAGAAGAACTGCCGTCCCTCGGTTGCGACCCAGTTGGCATTCGAAAAGTGTTCGTTGGCGCTGATGCCGACGCCCTGGTCCGAACCGGGCGAGCCGTTGCACAGTTCTATCCGGGGGTACCCTGAATCTTTTCCGCGGCACACGCCGTTTAGGTACAGTACCGAATGGCCGCCGGGACCGCCACTCACGATCTCCGCGCCGAAGTCCGGCTTCTTGTCGATCTCTGACACGGCGCACAGTTCGGTATAGTACGGGTACAGTTTTTGATAGGCGACGGTGTCGTTGACGGCGGGCAGCGTGCGATCCGGCAGCGCGGCGCAGGCGGAGAGGCCCAGGGACCCGAGGCACATCAGCGCGAACTTCATGCGCCCGCCCGCCGTGGCGGAATCAGCATCGCGCCGGATACCAGGCTGAGGAACGCGCCGATGGCGACTGTGCCGCCAATGCCGCGCAGCACGGGAATGGCCGAAAACGACAGGATGCCAAACCCGGCAACGGTACAAAGATTGGCAAGTGCCAGCGAGGAAAGGGCTAGCGGTTCGCCAGCCACCCGGCGTTCGAAGAACAGGCAATAGTTCGATCCGACCGCAACCGTCAGCAGCAACCCGAAAATGGTGAAAATCGACAGGCGATGCTCTCCCGCCAGCGACAGCGCCGTGGTCGCCAGCACGGCCAGCGCCAGCGGCAGCAGGACCGCTGCCACTCGGGCGGGCTTGCGCAGGACGGCGACGAGCAGCGCGGTCATCGCCAGCGACCCGCAGGCAGCCAGCGTCACCGCTTCGCGCCGGTAGTCCAGCAGCAGTCCATTCGAGGCTGTCTTCAGGTCGACCAAGGCCGCGCCCTGTTCTGCCAGTGCCGCTTCCACGGATTGGGGATCGCGTAGACCGGCCAGCGAGGTCATGGCGGTCCATCCATCGGTGTCGTGCGCTACCATCGCATCGAATTTAAGGCGCATAGCCGTTCCTAACAGGGTGTCCGGCGTTATCACAGGGGCGGTCCGGGCAGCCTGCACATCGCGCAGGAACGGCTCGAACAGGCCGGGCTGGAAGGGAAGCCCCGCCGATGCCGCCTGGAGATCGGCTGCCAGCGTCGCGGAGTCGGGCAGGGCCGCCTGGCGTTCATGCTGCCTCTGTTCACTGGGCAGGATCAGGGTCGGCGCGTCGTAGCTGCGGATGGCCTCTCCGGTCAGGCTATCGAGAACGGGGACAAGCGTCTCGGTTTCTTGCAGCACAGCCTGGAGATCGCGTCCTGTCACGAACGCGAAGTACCGGGATTGATCGTCTTGACCAGCCGCCGCGCGCAGCGATCGATCGACCGACAGATCGGCGGCGGATGCCGGACTGAGGCTGGTGATATCGTCCTGCCAGCGTGGTCCCTCGTGGGACACAACTTCGAGGCATGATGCCAGGGCAACAGCGCCGCACAAGCCCCATGCGAGCTTCGGCGGCGGCAAGAGCCGGGCAGGGAGGTTCGGCAGCCTTGAGGCTCCTCCACGAGGTGTCAGGACGGGCAGCACAAACCGCGCGACCAGGTAGGCCGCCACCAATCCCGCCATGGTGAACAGCCCGAGCTGGGCAAAGCCGGTAAACCCGGAGAACAGCATGGCGGCGAAGCCGGCGACCGACAGGGCCATTCCCATGCGCAGGATCGGCCAAAGACGCAGGAGGCCTGCCGCTCCGCCCGGGGCATAAGTGAAGTAATAGATCGCGTAGTCGACCGCTTCGCCGATCAGCGTCACGCCAAAGCCCACCGTGATGCCGTGCACGCTGCCGAAACCCAGCGCCACCGCAGCAATCCCTGCCACGACGCCCGATGCCACCGGCAGGAACGCCAGCACCAGAATGGAGGGGCGGCGAAACGCCGCCAGCAGCAACGCCGCCACGACCCCAGATGCGATGCCGGACAGTTGCTTTGTTTGCCGTTTCATGGCCGCCCGTGCGTGCACGCCGAGTACGCCCGGGCCCGTGATCGCGAAATGGGCATTTTGCGCGCCGGGCAAGGCCGTGCGAACGGCTTCGAATGCCTGTTCGAGTGCGCCGAGCGCTTGTTCCTGCCGGTCGAGGTCGGAGCCGGGGGCAACGGTCTGCGCCGCCAAAAGCGACATCGTGCCTTTGGCATCCGTCCAAACGCCATCGTGGCGCGTCATAGTGCCTTCGTCCGCGAGGCGGCCTGCCAGCGCCAGCGTCTCGCCCGTGGGATCGGCGGGAAGGGTTTGCTTTACGATACCGCCCGTGGCGGACGAAAGCTGCCCGAGATCGTCAAGCAAGGCCTTATGCAGGTTGTCCTTTGAATAATGCGTCGGCGTGATCGCTGGGCTCAACAGGTAGCGGTGTGCAAACAGGTACTTTCCGTCGGCGGCCAGTCCTGAGATCTCGCCGTCCTGCACCATGGCGAACTGCCGGTCGCTCGCCACCCGTGCCGCCATGCCGCGAATGAGGGCAGCCGATACCTCCACCGGCACGCCGTCGATCCCTACCAGCAACAGGCGCGACGCCGCGCCATCGCGAATCTGGTTCACCAGCACGCGCTGAACCTGCGTCGGCGCGCGTGGCAGGAAAGCGGACATATCCGTCGTGAACTGCGCGCGGGCAATGACCAGACCCGCCACAGCAAGCGATACGATCCAGATCGCAAGCACCGCGCCTTTCGCCATCAAGGACGGTCCTCGACGATACGCATGTCGGATTCGTCGCCATCCGTTTGCAACGTATCGACCTCCGTCAGCGACGCGCCGCTGCCCGCGATGCGCACATACTGGATCAGGCGCTGGACAGCGGCCTCCCTCGGCTGCAACAGCAGGACCCAGTGGGCGGAGTCGCCGGTGGCCGTCAGCTCGTAATGCTGGTGCAAGGCTGCCGTGTTGCCCGAAAGCGTACCGCGCATGGCAATGACCAGAGCACCTATCTCCGGCACGTCCGACAGCCCGATTGTGCGGGTTCCGCTGGCATTGACCAGCGTCAGCGTATCGCCGTCGATGGTCAGGGTTTCGGATGCGGGTACCAGCGTCTGTTTTTCGACATGGCCGGACGCTGTGTAGCTCAAGGTGCCGGAGGCGATTACGGGCGCCGTGAGCATGGCGAGGTGCCGCGTTTCGACGAAATGCGCGCGCGAGGTCTTCACCGCCGCCAGCGTGTGAAAAATCGCATCCGGCGCGATGTCCGCCCGCGCTTCAGCCGGCAAGGCCATCACCAGCATGATCGCGACGCTCAGCGCCTTCATTCCCAGAACTTGTAGAAGTTGAACCAGTTGTATGGCGCGCTCCGGCAGTAATGCTCCAGCCGCCAGGCGTACCCCGCCATCATCTCGTCGACGGTCTGGCCCTGCAGGGTTTCGAAATGAATCTGGTAACGGTTGCCGCCGCAATACAGGCCGAACATCAGAATCACCGGATGCTTCAACAGCAGGGCCATGCGGAACGGTCCTTCGGGAAACGCGGCCTGTTCCCCCAGGAACGGTAGTCTGCGCAACTCGTCGCCACCGGGATTGCGATCCGCCAGTACGCCGCAGAAATGTCCCTCGTTCAGCCGCTGGCTTATGGTGATCAGCGAGTGGGGCCGGCCCAGCGCGATCACGTCCAGCGCCAGGCTGGGATTGATGGCGTTCAGCGCGGCGTTGGTCTTGCGCGCATTATCCTCGTACATGACCATGCTGACCTTGATATCCGGCTGCGCGCGTCCCAGCGTCCGCAGTACCTCGAAACTGCCGAGATGCGCGCCGAACAGCAGGCATCCCTCGTGCCGCTCCGCCAGCGAGCGCACAATGTCCTCGCCCTCGATATGGATATCGAACAGCCGGTTTTGATTGTTCAGGAGAAAGATACGGTCGAGCACAACAGACGCAAAGGCATGAAATTGCCGGAAGCTGTCTGTCCACCCTGGTTTGCGGGCCAGCACCCGGCCAAGGTAATCCCGCGAGGCCGCGCGCGCCCGCGGCGACGACAGCAGGAAGTACAGGCAGGCAGGCGCGAGGAACAAGCGCGACACGCGCCGCCGCAGCCGCAGGGCCAGCCACACGGCGGCGCGCATGGCAAAGGCCGATCCACGCTCCTGCCGCACTGTCCAGTCTGGCGGACTGCAATCCGGCGGGTTGTCAGCTTCCAGCGTCATGCCGTATCGTTCCGGAGACCGCTACCGTTCCATCCGTCAGGAGGAGTTCGAACTTCATGCCGCCTGTAACGGGCTCCGCCTTCACTTCCAGGCGCGTGCCGGGCAGGACGGGGCGGATGAACTTGGCGTTGTTCAGGAAGACGGGCTGGTTCGCCATCCCGAGTGCCGAGGCGATTTCGGTCAAAAGGACCGCCCCTGGCACGATCGGCGCGCGGGGAAAATGACCGTCGCAGGCGGGGTGATTTTTGGAGATGAAGATTTCGGATTTCACGATCGGGTCTTTGCCAAAGCCAGAAGCGCCTCGCGCGGCAATTTGCCAAGCGAATTGCGTGGCAGCGCGTCCACGAGGATCAGCGGGCGGGGCAAAAACGCCGGATCGATGCGCAATCGCAGTTCCGCCGTGATGGCGGCCGCGTCCTGGTCCGGTGCGACCGCGAAAGCCATCAGCCGCGCGGAGTCTGCTTGTGGCAGCAGGAACACGCCGTCCTTAACGCCCGGCACGGCCAGTAGTTGATGGGTAAGATAGCCGATAGAGTTGCGCTTGCCCGCGATGTTGACCAGATCGGCAAAGCGGTCACGCAACAGGAACCGGCCGGGCGAGTGTAGCTCGATCACATCCGAAAGTGGTTGCGGGCTGCCGACCGGCTCGCCCGAAGCATAGGTGTGGCCGTCCTCCTGCCGAAGCGTGATCCCGTCTAGGCAGTTCCATTCCGCCTGCCCGGCGGTCAGTCTTGTCGCCAATTGGCCTGCTTCGGAACAGCCGTAGATTTCGACCAGCGAAGCGCGGAAGCGGCTTTCCGCAAGGGCGGCAAGGTCCTGCGTCAGCGGCGCCGTGGCGGATACGACCAGATCGACGGGCGGCAGGTCCCCTGTGTCCGCTACCAGGGCTTTCAGGTGCACCGGTGTGGTTACCAGGATCGACGGCCGGCCCGCGGCTTGCAATCTCGTCACGATATCCCCGGGCAGCAGCGGCCTGCCGCAGTCAAGGACCAATCCGTGACTTAAACCCAGCATCACAGAGGATTCTATGCCGTAGCTATGCTGGTGCGGCACTGTGGCGACGATGGTGGCACCCGCGAGACCGTCGTTCAGCAGGCGCAATCCTGCGGCTTGCGCGCTGGTGGCAAGCGCGCCCCAGCTGCGGGGTTGTGGCTGCGGCATGCCGGTCGATCCGGAGGTGAACAGCACAATGGCCGGTTGATCCGCCGGAAACGAGGGAACGGAGGACTCCGGTGCGATCGTCAAGTCATCCGGGTAGTCCATCGCCTGGATGCAGCCGGCCTCGATTGCCGTGTCGCGGCACAGGTACAAATCGGGGTAGGCCGTGGTCAGTTGCGCCAGCATGCCCGGGGTTGCGTTCGGCGGCAGCAGGGTGACCTGTTGCCGGACCAGCGCCGCGCCCAACATCACGGCGAAGCGGTAGCGGTCCTGGCACAGGTTAATCACGCGGCTTCTGCCGGGCAGGCGTGCCGCCACCGCCGCGACTTCGCCGAGGTATGTGGCGCACGATATCGTTTGTTCACCCCGCCGCGCGAGGGCCGCATCCGGTGCGGGATACCGCACCAGCGGCAGCGATGCGGTCATGGCCGGAACCGCGCGGGATCGGCACGGAAATCGGCGAACAGCCGCGCCATGTCCGCCAGCGTTTCCTGTTGATGGCCGCGCAGGTGGATGCGCCGGTACAGGAACTCGACCAGGAACAGCAGGACTGCCAGCGGTCCCGTCGCGGTCGACACGAAGAACAGCCAATGCTGACGCGACGCGAACAAGAACATCAGGAGCGAAAGCGCAATCTGGCTGGCAAAGAAAACAGCCCACATCAGCGTGACGCCCCATGTATAGCGTCGCAGCGCCGGCGGCAGCGGACCGCGCACCAGGGTTGCGAAATGCGTCACAAGCGGGGTTGCGTGTGGCCGCAGCGACTGTGCGAACAGTAGGCACAGCGCAAAACAGATAAGCCCCTGCAACAGGCCAGGCCACACCGACAGTGTTGAACCTGGATAGATTGTTACCAGGGCGGCGGGCAGTACGATACCTGCCAGCCCTCCGGGCAAGCGGAGGTTTCGGGATAGGGCGCGCGATGCGGCATACCCCTGCAACGCTGCCATCAGCGCGGCAACCGGAACCCACGACCGGTGAGCCTCCGCATGGCTCATGACCCACGGCGACGCGAGCAGGACCGCCACTGCTACGGTGCGAACCAGCCGCCTGGTCACGCCTGGCGCAGGTCCTGGATATGCGTGTTCAAGGCTCGCAGTGAAGCAAATATAGTGGCGTTGCCCTTGTCGTCGGACTTCAGCTTGACTCCATAAGCCTGCGAAACCGCCAATGAGATTTCGAGCATGTCGATCGAATCCAGCCCCAGCCCTTCACCATACAACGGCGCTTGTGGATCGATGGCGGCCGGATCGGATTCGAGGTTCAGGCTTTTTACAATCAAGGCGGCAAGACGCGCCTCGTCCTCGGATTGCTGGGTCGGATCGGTCATAGGGCTCTGATGATGGCGGTAATTCCACACTGCCTATCATATTGGCGATGCGAGGCAACCGGAACAGGTTTCGTTTGCTCCCAATCGCGGATAAAATGCGCGTCATGGACTGGACGATCGCCGCTTTTTATCGCTTTACCCCCATCCAAGATCCCGCCGCCTTGCGCGCTCGCTTGTCGCAAGCGTTCGAGGGGCTTGCGCTGTGCGGCACGCTGCTTCTGGCGCCGGAAGGATTCAACGGCACATTGGCAGGCGACCAAGCCGCCATCGCCGCGGTGCAGACAGCTCTTTCGCTCCAGCCGGACGAAGTCAAACTATCGCGCGCGGCGTCGAAGCCCTTCGCGCGGCTGAAGCTGCGGATCAAGCGCGAGATCATTACGCTGCGGCGGCCGGAAGCCGATCCATCGCGGCGCGTTGGCACCTATGTCGATGTCGCCAACTGGAACGCGCTGCTGACCGATCCCGACATACTCGTGCTGGACACGCGCAACCGCTACGAAACGGCGGAAGGGTCTTTTGCCGGTGCGGTCGGTCCCGGTCTCGACCGGTTCGGTGATTTTCCCGACTTA
>CALMVH010000242.1 GCA_937873165.1 uncultured Rhodospirillales bacterium | reverse complement strand
GTGTGCAGCCGATCCGAGCCGGGCGTAAACCTGCCAAGCCGCGACGAGATCGCGAACCAGATCGGGTTCCAGCGCCTGGACCTCCAACAGCGGCGCTACCTGCGCGACCTGCGCGCCAGCGCGTATATCGACGTACGCACCTGACCGCACTCATGTGGCCGTACTCATGCGAGGGCGGGAACCCTAATTGACGGCTTTCGGCCTCCGCGTTCGCGGGAGTGACGGGTCTTGACCATGACGGGCCAGGTCGCCGCTTTGCCGCCCCTGCGCGACATCATCGCGCATCACGATTTGCGCGCCACCAAGTCCCTGGGCCAGAACTTCCTGCTGGACCTGAACCTGACGCGGAAGATCGTACGGGCAGCCGGCGACCTGACGGGTCGGACAGCCATTGAGATCGGTCCGGGTCCGGGCGGCTTGACACGGGCGCTGGTCGAAACCGACGCTGCCAGGATCATCGCCGTCGAGTATGATTCCCGAGCCGTCACGGCCCTGCAAAGCCTGGTGCAGGCCTCGAACGGCAGGCTGACCGTTTTGCACGCCGATGCGCTTGCGACCAATATCAGCGCGCTTGGACCGGAACCGCGCGTTGTGGTTGCCAACCTGCCCTACAATATCGGCACGCCCCTGCTGATCGGCTGGCTGAAGCAGATCGATGCCTTCGAAAGCCTGACGCTGATGTTCCAGAAGGAAGTCGCCGAACGCATCGTGGCGCTGCCTGGAAGCGAGGCATATGGGCGGTTGGCCGTTATGACGGGCTGGCTGACGCAGGCCCGGCTCGTGTTCGACGTCCCGCGCGAGGCCTTCACACCGCCGCCGAAGATCACCTCCTCAGTTGTACGTATCGTACCGCGCCAGGACCGGCTTGAGGCCGACTTCAAGGCTATGGAAACAGTAGTAGCCGCCGCCTTCGGGCAACGCCGCAAGATGCTGCGCTCGGCGCTGAAGCCGCTGCAGGTCGATACCGAGCAATTACTGCAGAATGCCGGTATCAAACCGACTCTGCGGGCGGAGGTAGTCGATATCGAAGGGTTTGTGCGGCTCAGCGAAGCGTTTTCAGGTCTGATTGCAGCGTCTGCACAAAGTCACGCACGCCCACCTGACGAACCCGCTTGAAACGTTCGGCCTCCAGGATGGCATGCACGCGCCGTACGCTGTGTTCCAGGTCAACGTTTACAATCACGTAGTCATAGTCGAAATACTGGTTCATTTCATCCGACGCCTTGGCCATGCGGCGCGCGATGACTTGGGCGCTATCCTGTGCCCGCGACTTCAGCCGACGGGCCAGTTCAGCCGCGGACGGGGGCAGGATGAAGACAGAGACAAGGTCCGCAGCCTCTTTTTCCGCCAACTGGCGGCGTCCCTGCCAGTCGATATCGAACAGCATGTCGCCGGCGCTATCCAGCGCCTCGGCGACCTGGCGGCGCGGCGTGCCGTAATAGTTGTCGTGAACCAACGCATGCTCCAAAAGCTCCCCCGCCGCGACCATCGTCTCGAACTTCGCCGTGTCGATGAAGTGGTAGTCCTTGCCATCGACCTCACCCGGCCGGCGCGGCCTCGTCGTGACGGATACCGAGAGTCTCAGGTTATCGTCGCGTTGCAGAAGCCGGTTGGCGATGGTGGTCTTGCCTGCGCCTGAAGGGGATGAAAGCACCAGCATCAAGCCGCGGCGCTGCAGGGTGGAGTCAAGGTTTGTCATGGGGGGCGATCATGCAAGGTTTTGATGTATTGCGCCACATTGCGATTGTGCTGGTCCAGCGTCGCGGCGAAGGCGTGTCCGCCCGATCCCGTCGTGACGAAATACAGGTAGTTGTTTAGTTCG
>CALMVH010000241.1 GCA_937873165.1 uncultured Rhodospirillales bacterium | reverse complement strand
CCGCCACATTCGCCATGTCCCATGGCGCCAGGAACTGGCCCTTCTTGATGTTGACGGCCCGGCCCGTTTCGGCGGCGGCGATCAGCAAATCGGTCTGGCGGCACAGGAAAGCCGGGATCTGCAGCACGTCGACCGCTTCGGCAACCGGCTTGCACTGTTCGCGTTCGTGAATGTCGGTCAGCACCGGCAAGCCCAGTGTTTCGCGGATTTCCGCCAGGATCGGCAGCGAAGCGTCCAGCCCCATGCCGCGCGCCGCAATGCCGGAGGTGCGGTTTGCCTTGTCGAAGGAGGTCTTGTAGATCAACCCGATACCGAGCTTTCCGGTCAATTCCTTCAGCGCCGTCGCCATTTCGAACGCATGCGCGCGGCTCTCAAGCTGGCAGGGGCCTGCGATTAACGTGAAAGGCAGGTCGTTGCCGACGGTCAGGGCCCCCACAGACACATGACGCGGCGATGTAGTTTGCATCCACACCTTCTAGCGCCATGATCGAGAACATTCCAGCGAATCGTAATCGCTACCAGGTCAGCGAAGTATATCAATCGATTGACAGTATCTATCGAACGATATAATAACACGCCCTATGGTTCGGGAAACCAATGATCATCGCGGGGATGCGACCCGCCGCACGATCCTGCATACGGCAATCGAGATGTTTGCCGAAGCCGGGTTCGAGGGCGTGTCGACTCGCGCATTGGCCGCGCGGGCGGGGGTCAATCAACCGGCTATCCAATATCACTTCGACAGCAAGGACGGGCTTTACTGCGCGGCGATCGAATGGATTGCCGAAGACCTGGAGGAGCAGGTGCATGACCTCGCTGCCGAGGTTCAGGCCATGCTGGCGCATGATCCCGTGGATCCCGAAAGCGCAAAGGCGCTGTTGCTCACCCTTCTGGACCGTTTCACCGATATCTGCCTGAACAAGCAGGGCCGTGAAAGCTGGAGCAGTTTCATCGCGCGCGCCGAAATAGAGAACCATCCGGCGCTAGCGCATTTCAGCGAGGTAATCGGCCGCACCCTGATCGAGCCCTGCGCCGCCTTGCTGGCAGTCGTCATGCGGCAATCCCGCGACGATCAGGATGTGATTCTGCTTGGGATGGCCTTGTTTGGCATGGTCACAACCTTTAAGAACCGCTGCGTGAACAGTTCGATCTGGCAGATCCTGAAATGGAAATCCATTGGTCCTGACCAGGTCGCGGCCATTAAATCCGTCGTGCGCGAGCAGACAATCGCAATTCTTGCCGCAGCCGAGGCGCGCGCTTCATGACAACACGTTCAGTTCCGTTGTTCCTGCTGACGCTTCTGGCGACAGGATGTGCCGTCGGTCCCGATTTCGACCGGCCGGCCGCGCCCGACAACGCCGGCTATACGGCGGAGCCCACTCCCGCCCTGACCAGCTCGGTCGATGCCGATGGTGGCAACGCGCAGCGCCTGCACCTGGGTGCGGACGTCGAGGGACATTGGTGGACATCGTTCAACAACGATACCCTGAATGCCTATGTCGCCGAAGCGCTGCGCAACAACCCGACCTTGCAGCAGGCGCAGGCCTCGCTGCGGCAGGCGCGCGAGGCGGTGTATGTCGGACGGGGCGCGCTGTACCCCAGCATCGACGGCGCGGCCAACGTGACGCGCAGCAAGAATACGACCGCCGAATTCGGCGGCGCGGGCGCAGGGTCGTCGGCGCTGCCGTTCAACCTGCTCTACACGGTCTATGATGCCACCGCGACGGCTTCGTACAACGTCGATGTATGGGGCGGCATCCGGCGCTCGGTCGAGTCGGACGAAGCGCAGCAGGAATACCAGCAGTATGAGACGGAGACCGCATACCTGTCGCTGACGACGAACGTGGTGGCGGCGGCGATTACCGAAGCATCGCTGCGCGCGCAAATTGCATCAACCGAGAACATCATCAAGCTTGAGTCGGATGCGCTGCGCATCATTAACGCCCAGTTCGAACTGGGGGGCGTGTCGAAGGCCGATGTGCTGTCGCAGCAGACGAACCTCGCGCAGCAAAAGGCGCTGCTGCCGCCTTTGCGCAAGCAGCTGGCACAAACGCGCGACGAGCTGATGGCATTGATGGGTCGGTTTCCTAACCAGGATGACGGCCAGAGCTTCGAGCTGGCGAAGCTGACCCTGCCAGGCGACCTGCCGCTCAGCGTGCCGTCCGCGCTGGTCAACCAGCGTCCCGATATCCGCGCCGCCGAGGCGCAGCTGCACGCCGCCACGGCGGAGATCGGCGTTACAACCGCGAACCTTCTGCCGCAGGTCCAGATCAACGCCTCGTACGGCCTCGAGTCGACCGCGGCCAGCAGCCTGTTCGGACCGGGCAGTCAGCTTTACAGCCTGGCAGCCGGCGTATCGCAGCCGATCTTCCATGGCGGCACGCTCTGGCACCAGCGCCGCGAAGCGCAGGCGGCTCTCGATGGGGCCGTTGCGTCGTACAAGGCGACGGTGGTGAACGCGTTCCAGAACGTCGCGGATGCCCTGCGAGCCGTGGATGCCGATGCCGATGCCTTAAAAGCGTCGGTCGAGGCCGAACGTTCGGCGGAGCAAAGCTACCGCATTGCCCAGATGCAGTTCGACGCGGGTTCGCTGACCTACCTTACGCTGCTCACGACTGAACAGCAGTTCCAGCAGACCACCATTGCGCTGAGCCAGGCGCAGGCGCAGCGGTTCAGCGACACGGCCGCGCTGTTCCAGGCGCTGGGCGGCGGCTGGTGGAATCGCGCCGACATTCCGAACGAAGATGAAGCCGACTACCGGCACCGCTTAGAGGGTGACAATCCATGACTGTGAATTCCTACAACGCGCCCCGCCGCAACGGGCGTGGCCTTGCCGTGCGCATGATCGTGATGTTGCTGGTTGTCAGCCTGATCGGCGGCGGCTTGTACGCGTTCCGCAGCTTCGCCAACAAGAAAAAGGCGGAGTACTTCGCATCGGTATCCAACCCGCCCCAAAGCGTTTCAACCGCTCCGGTGACGAAGCAAAGCTGGCAGGCCAGCTTGAGCGCCGTTGGATCCCTGCGGGCCGTGAACGGCACCGACCTCGCTTTCGAAACCTCGGGCATCGTGGATAGCCTTCATTTCACGTCCGGCGACGACGTGCCGGCGGGGGCGGTCCTGGCCACGCTGAGACCCGACGAGACAACAGGCAAGCTCGACTCGCTGAAGGCACAGGAAAACCTGGCTGAAATCACTCTGGGCCGCGACCAGAAGCAGTTCCAGGCCCAGGCGGTGGCGCAGGCGACGATCGATGCCGACAAGGCGAACCAGACCAACCTGAAGGCGCAGATCGCGCAGCAGCAGGCCTTGATCGACGAACGCACCATCCGTGCGCCCTTCGCAGGTCATCTCGGCATACGGCAGATCGATCTTGGCCAGTATGTCAGCCCCGGCACGACGGTGGTCACCCTGCAATCCCTTGATCCCATCTACGTCGATTTCTTCCTGCCCCAGCAGGCGCTTCAGGCCTTGAAGATCAAGCAAGCCGTTACCGTCACGATCGATGCCTATCCGGGGCGAGGCTTCCAGGGCCAGATCGTCGCGATCAATCCCAAGGTCGATCCCACCAACCGCAATATACAGATACGCGCCGCGCTGAAGAACCCGAAGCACGAGCTGCTGCCAGGAATGTATGGAACGGTGGCGGTTGCTTCCAGCGCGCCCCAGGATTTCTTGACCGTGCCGCAGACCGCCATCACCTACGCGCCGTACGGCGATACCGTTTTCGTGATCACCGACAAGGACAGCAAGGGCGCCAGCGGCAAGTTCGTGAAGCAGTCCTTTGTCAAGATCGGGCAAACCCGGGGCGACCAGGTGCAGATCCTCAGCGGGCTGTCCGATGGGGATGTGATCGTCACCTCCGGGCAGACGAAGCTGCGCAACGATACGCCGATCTCGATCAACGACACAGTCCAGCCCTCGGCCGACCCCAGTCCAACGCCGCAGGATCAGTAAAGGTAATCCAGGATGAAGTTCACCGATCTTTTCATCAAGCGGCCCGTGCTGTCGCTGGTCGTTAGCCTGCTGATCCTCGTGCTGGGATTGAAAGCCGCCACGTCGCTGCCCGTGCTGCAGTACCCGCGCACGGAAAACGCCGTAGTCACGGTCACGACGACCTATTACGGGGCCGATCCCGACGTGGTGGCGGGCTTTATC
>CALMVH010000240.1 GCA_937873165.1 uncultured Rhodospirillales bacterium | reverse complement strand
TGGTAAGCGTTGACGTTCTGGCCCAGCAGGGTGATTTCCCGCGCGCCCGCCGCGACCAACGAACGGGCCTCCGCCAGCACCGCGGCCGCGTTGCGCGAATATTCCGAACCCCGGGTGTACGGCACGACGCAAAAGCTGCAGAATTTATTGCAGCCTTCCTGAACCGACAGGTAGGCCGATGCTTCGCTGTTAGCGGATGCGGGCAGATGGTCGAACTTGGACTCGGCCGGGAAATCGGTGCTGATGATCCGCTGCATGCCCTGCCGTTCTGTCAGGTCCGCGATCATCTCGGGCAAGCGGTGATAGGCCTGCGGGCCAAATACCAGATCGACTGCGGGCGCACGGGCCATGATCTCGGCGCCTTCCGCCTGCGCGACGCATCCCGCGACCGCAACGATCATGCGGTTGCCCCCTTGCGCACGGGTTTGCTTGTGCTCCTTCAGCCGCCCAAGATCGGAGAAGACTTTTTCCGTCGCCTTTTCGCGGATGTGGCAGGTGTTCAGGATCGCAAGGTCGGCGTTCTCGGGCGTATCGACAGTACGATAGCCGAGGGGAGCGAGTACGTCCGCCATCTTGCGGGAATCATACACGTTCATCTGGCAGCCCCACGTCCGGATGTAGAGCGTGCGATCTCCGGCAGGCAGGGTGTCATGCGGCATTGGATACGGTTTCCTCCGTCCGGCGCTTGATGAACCGGCGCCGCCTTCGCTTCAGGGAATGCCCCGCCACCGCATCGGACACGCCATCGGAAACCGCCTGCCAGCAATGCTCGGCAACCGCCTTGCGCGATCCGACCAATTCGACGTCGACCGGCTCGTGGAAGTGCACGGACACAGTGATGCCGCCCAGTTTCAACAACTGCCAAACGTGAGGCACCAGCGGCATGTCGCCGTACCAGGCGTATACGCAACGCAGGAAGCGCCCCATGGGCATGCCGTCCAGCGCGACGCAGGTGACCGACACAGGCTGAACGGTAACGGGCCGTTCCACGCCGTGCTTGTTCACCACGCGCAACGACGCCACGCTGAACAGCGATGTCTTGAAGGGCAGGGTCCGGTTGCCGTCCGACGATGTTCCTTCCGGAAACAGGATCAGGCTGTCGCCCCGTGTCAGGCGTGTCTTCATGTCGTCGCTATGCGCCGCGGCGTGGTTCGGCTTGCGGTCCACGAAAATCGTGCGTTGCAGCTTTGCGAGCATGCCGAAGAAAGGCCACGACGCGATCTCCGCCTTGGCAACAAAGCTGGCCGGCAGGATGGCGCCCAACACCGGGATGTCGAGGTAGGACGAATGATTGGACACGTACAGCGTCGGCCGTGTCTTGGAGCGCGTGCCGGTTACGGCGATCCTGATGCCGAGTATGCTGGTGCAGATGCGATGGTAATCACGCGGAAAGGTGCGGGCCTGCGGCAGGCGAAGCATCAGCAGAATGGACTGCACGCAGATCGACGCCAGCGTAAAGGCGACATACACGACAGCCCGGGGCAATGCCCGCATCCACGATCCCAGTTCCGGTTCCATCGCGGCCGCTACGTCAGCTTTCCAGAACGTGGGCAAAGGGCGGGGCGCGCACTGTCAGTTCGTAATGACGCGCGTACTTCTTCGCGATGAGGTCGCTTTTCACGATCACGCAAACGTCTGTCGTGTTGAATTGTTCATCGACCACTGCCCCGTCGCCCACGAACCCGCCGACCCGCAGGTATCCCTTGATCAGCGGCGGCATCTCGGCCAACGCTTCCTTGATGTCGATCTCGTGGTAATCCCGGCTGCGCATATCCACGTAACGCTTGGAAATGGCGATGGGCCTGAGCGCGGGCGGGGCCAGGTGGTAATAGTAAAGGTACGACAGCATCAGCGAGAGCTTCTCAGGCTCGGTGCCGGGAAGGCTGGCGCAGCCGAACATCAACTGGATTGCGTGCAGGTTGATGTAGCCGGCGATTCCGCGCCACAGCAGCATCATGGTTTGCGCATTGCGGTAAGCAGCATCGACGCACGAGCGGCCGAGCTCCAGGATTTCACCGGGATATTCCAGCAACGCCTTGATGTCGTATTCGGCTGAAGAGTAAAAGTGACCGATCTTGTCGGCCGTCGACCGGCGAATCAGCCGGTATGTCCCGACGACACGCTCGTTTCCCGAGGCGTAGTCGACCACCAGGAGGTGATCGCAGACATTATCGAATTCGTCGAAGTCGCGTTGCTGGTCGCGCATGTCGACCGATGCCTTCGCAGCCATTTCCTCATAGAAAACGCGGTAGCGGAGCGCCTGCACAGCCTCGATATCGGCTTGGGTCTCGGCCAGACGGACCTCGAGGGCGCCCATTCGGTGGGTCGAGCCGTGCGCAGGCGGCTGGGACTCGGACGTAGAAAATTCAGGCGAAACCAAAATGCCGGATCTCATCGGAAATCGCAGGCTCGCGCGAGGCGAACAGCCCGCGGACGGGAATTGAGTCGAGTCTTCACGACCGGACTATATCGCGCCCGCAGGCTACATGCCAGAGTTACGCGCAAGCGTCATCCGCAAGCGGTTACTCTTCGCGGCCGCGCGTGCCAAGGCCGATCTGCTTGGCCAGCTTGCTGCGCTGGCGGGCGTAGTTGGGCGCGACCATCGGATAATCGTTCGGCAGGTTCCAGCGCTCCCGATACTCTTACGGGCTCAAGTTATACGACGTCTTCAGGTGCCGTTTCAGCATCTTCACCTTCTTGCCGTCTTCCAGGCACACGATGTAGTCGGGCGTAACCGATTTCTTGATCGAAACGGCCGGCTGTGGCTTTTCCACGACGGCCGGAGCGGCAGCAGGCGCGGATCCGTTCGTGACGTTGGACAATGTGCGGAATACCGACTCGATCAACGCCGAAACGTCATGAGGCGAAACTGTATTGTTTGAAACATGCGCCGAGACAATCTCGGTCGTGAGTGACAGCAGGTCCTGTGAGACTGTGTCTTTTTCCATCTAACGAAGCTCCAATTTGAAATGTGCGCAAAGTGTTACTTTGCCGTTCGAAATCATCAGAATGCGGGATCGATTGCAATAGCTAATTCAAGAAATAACGGCCTGTTGTCGAATGCGACTCAAGTGGATAGTTTTTCGAAACGTTAATCAAGTCTTTGCCCGAGCGTTTTTAACATGATCAAGGCGTTTATCGGTTTGCCCGCGTTGCGGTAATAAGCAGCGCGTTCGCCGACTTGTTCAAATCCTGTTGCGCGGTATACCGCGATTGCCGGTATGTTATCTTCGGCAACCTCAAGAAACAACGACAGGACGTTACGCGACTCGCATTGTACGCAAACCGCCGCCATCAACTGCTTGCCAATGCCATTGTTCCAACGCAAGGGGTCGACGGCAAATGTCAGGATTTCCGACTCGTCCGCCGCGTCGCGCACCAGAATGAGGCCTTGGAGGCTTCGCTCCTCCACCCAGCCAAACCCATAGGCCCCGTTCAGCGTCAGTGCCATAAACGCATGCGCGGGCCATGGGTCTTCGGGAAAACAGGCGTGGTGAAGCGCAGAAGCACTGTCGCACAGTCCAGGCAGGAACGGCACGATCACCCGTTGCGTCCCGCGGGCTTCTGCGCATCGGGGGGACGCACGTATACCGGCGCGGGAAAACCCGTCGGCAGCGGCAAGGTAACCGCCAGCCGCGCCAATTGGTCGGTATCGGGTCCCGGCTGCCGGGGCGTGATGCCGAAGCCGGCCCCCCATCCGGCAAGCCTGCCAGCGGCATCCCCACCCACCGACACGCCCGGGGGTAGAGCCGCGGCAATCTCCGGCGGCGTGCCGCAGGCAGGCTGCGTTTCGTTCATGATTTGCCAGTAAAGTTCGGCGCGGCGCGACTCGATCACAATGGCCAGCCGGCTATCGACCCGCATGCTGGCGGCGAAGGCAGTAAAACTGTCGATGCCTATGACAGGACAATCGCGCGCCAGCCCAAGCCCGATCGCTGTTGCCAATCCGACCCGCACGCCCGTGAAGGACCCCGGGCCTGTTGTCACGGCGATGCGGTCAAGATCGCCGAAGCCTACCTGCGCCTCCGCCAGGATTTCGGTCAGCATCGGCACCAGCCGTTCGGCCTGTCCCCGCTCGCGCGCCTCCACCCGCGACAGGGCAGAGCCGTCCGGCATCAAAAGGGTCGCGGCGCATTGGCTCGATGCGCAGTCGAATGCCAGAACTCTCATGATCGAATGCCGTTACCTTGCCGGATACATCAACACCGTCTACGTTAACGCGAGCGCGGCAACGAAGCGAGTCGCCGTGACCAGATCGTCGTGGGCGTACGTGCTGCGACGGCGAACAGGATCGGGCTAATTGATCATCGAACAGATTTTCAGCCGGGGCAGTTCATTGCGGGCCTGCGGCGTCGCGATCGCGCTGCTGAGCGCCGCCATTCCCGATCAGGCCGGCGCTGCCAGCTTCGCGCCTGTTTTCACCTATTTCCAGGTCGGGCGGGACGAAGATCCGAGCGCCAACATACGCCTCGACCAGTTCCAGGCCCATATCAATTTGCTGCAGGACGAGGGGTTCAGCGTCGCGAAATTGCCCGATGTCATCGACTCGTTCGATCGGCAGGCAAGCCTGCCGGACCATACGGTCGCCTTGACCTTCGACGACGCCTACAAGTCGGTGGCGGAAAACGCCTTGCCCATGTTGCGGCAAGCCAGGATGCCGGCAACCATC
>CALMVH010000239.1:7140-8630 GCA_937873165.1 uncultured Rhodospirillales bacterium | reverse complement strand
CCGCCAGCAATGCCGAGGGCGTGTCGCTGTTGCCCACCGTTAACGGCAAGGCGGCCGCGACACCCGTTAGCGTCGGGCTCGGTGTCGGCGGCAACGAGTACCTGGTTCTGACCAAAAGCGATGGAACGGCGGCTTATGCGAAATCCGCCACCTTTACGCTGAACAGCAACAATCAGTTGGCGACCAGCGATGGCTCCATCCTGAAAGATGGTCCCATCCTGCCCGAGGGTACGACCGCGGTTACAGTGACGGCGACCGGCAGCCTGTATGCGCAGGTCAAGGGTCAGACAGCACCGCAGGAAGTCGGCACGCTTGAAATCGCCACGTTCAAGAACTCCGCCGCGCTGTCGAAGAGCAAGACAGGAGAGTTGACGGCGACACCCTCCTCCGGCGCGGCCAGCCTGAGTTTTGTCAGCAACAACAGCTCGTACGCCTTCGGCAACACGATGCAGACCCTGGTCAACGATTACGTCCAGAACGGGTTCGAGGAAGCCGTTGGCGATAACAATTCGGCTGTCCGCGAGGCTTTGTACTTCACGCGCAACATCTCGAGCGAGGAAAAGGAAGCGGGAACCAGCAAGACCAGCCAGGCTCTTGTGATCCTTGGCGACTCGGTACTCGACAACGTGGCGACGACCGCGATGGGCGAACCGGCACAGATTGCCTACCAGCCCTTGTCGGCGCAGGAAAACATCATCGAGTCCGGGATGCAGCTGAACCAGCTGCAAACGCCTAAATATGTCGCCCAGTTCACGGCGCAGTATCTCGCCATGTATGATGCGAACAACGCAGTCGGCAGCTCGTCCACTTCGTCCTCCTCGCCGGCCTTGCAGATCTTGCAGGCGTTCGGGGGCAGCTCCAGCGACAGTTTCGCATCCAGCAGCATCCTGTCGCTGGCTGTTTAGATCGCCGGCATCTCCCCGCTGGATTTTTGGCCGCGCCATGCCATGTTCAGGGCATGGCGAACAATGACGATGCCGACACGCTGTCGGGCCGGGTAGGGCGATATGCGCGCGTAACAACCGCGATGGGAGGGCTGGCGGCCCGTGTGGCAGGGGAGAAATTCCTCGGCATGAAAGTCGAGCGCGAGGCTCATGCAAAACAACTGACGGAAGTGCTGGGCGGTCTTAAGGGGCCGCTGATGAAGGTCGCGCAAATCCTGTCGTCCATCCCGGGCGCCTTGCCGGAGCAATACGCCCGGCAGCTGGAAGCGCTGCAATCCGATGCGCCGCCCATGGGCTGGTCGTTCGTGAAGCGCCGCATGGGAAGCGAACTGGGGCCGGATTGGGAGTCCCGCTTTGCCAGTTTCGGGCGCGAGGCCGCCGCCGCCGCGTCGCTGGGCCAGGTCCACCGGGCCCGGCTTCACGACGGGCGCGAAGTGGCGTGCAAGCTGCAATATCCCGATATGCAGTCCGCCGTCGAAGCCGACTTGAAGCAGTTGAAGCTGGTACTGGGTGTGTTCGAAGCCTACGACAAGGCGGTTTCGACGG
>CALMVH010000239.1:0-7130 GCA_937873165.1 uncultured Rhodospirillales bacterium | reverse complement strand
GGCCAGGTTCAGGATGAACTGGCCGCGCGATTACGGGAGGAACTCGATTATCTGCGCGAAGCGAGGCATATCGACCTGTACCGCGAGATGCTGGCGGGACAAGCCGATATCTCGTTGCCCGAGCCGGTGCCAGAACTTTCGACCAGCCGCCTGCTGACCATGACATGGTTGGAAGGCACGAAGCTGACAGACTACCTTGACGCCGATCGCGATACGCGCAACCGGCTTGCCTCCGCCTTGTTCCGGGCCTGGTACCTGCCGCTTTATCGCTTCGGCATCATCCATGGCGATCCGCATCCCGGCAACTACGCGGTGCGTGCCGACATGGGCATCAACCTGCTGGACTTCGGATGCATCCGCATCTTTCCGACCAAGTTCGTGAAGGGCTCGATCGATCTGTATCGTTCGCTTGCCACCGGCGATGCCGATCTTGCCGTCGACGCCTACGAGAACTGGGGCTTCAAGATAGTCAGCCGCGAGATGCTGGATGTCCTCAATACCTGGGCGGCATTCCTGTACGCGCCCCTGCTCGACGACCGGGAACGGCTGATCGGCGAGCTGGATCACGGTATCTACGGCCGCGAGACCGCTGAAAAGGTTCACGCGGATCTCAGGCGGCTGGGCGGCGTGAACGTACCGCGCGAGTTCGTGTTCATGGACCGTGCCGCGCTGGGCCTCGGATCGATCTTCCTGCGCATGCGCGCCGAATTGAACTGGCACCGCGAGTACCTCGACCTGGTAGGCGACTTTTCGGGCGAGGCGCTGGAAACCCGCCAGTCCGACCTCCTGCGCAAGCACGGCTTCGCGGCGGCGTGACGCAAGGGCTTTAGGGTTATCTTAGCCAAGACAGGATAGAAAGGCGGCTGCAATCGTTTGATCGGATCGCAGGCTTTGAATTCCAGTTTCCGCCCGACCGCCCGCAGCGGTAAAGCGCTTTTAGCGCGGATGAACGATCTACCGCTGGCTGCTCACCTCGCGGCCACGGTTTACGTCCTGACGCTGATGCTGGGCGTGTGGAGCATCTTTCACGAGATCCAGTCAGGCGGGGCCGCCATGCGCAGCCGCGCCCAGGCGGAAATCGAAAGCACCGAAGCCGCGATGCTGAGCACGACCAGCACCAGTTTCGACGCGGCCCAGTTGCTCAGCGCCTCGATCCGGGGCTTGTTGGCGGGAAGTCCGAACCCGCCGATAGCGGTGCGGCGCGAGATAGAGCGCATGATCGCGTATGAACACGATCGTTTTCCGCAACTCTTGAGCTTCGCCGTCTTCAATGCGGAGGGCGTGTTCAGCTACGGCCAAAACTACACGGGCCCCGTCAACCTCGCGTCCCAGCCGTATTTCGGCCAGCTGCGAGAGCATGGCGCCAACGACTTTCGCGTAGGCTCGCTTGTGAATGGCAGCAGCGGGCATCCGAACGCGATACCGATGGCATGGCGGCTGACGAACAGCCAGGGCGCTTTCACCGGCGTTATCGTGCTGTCGCTGTCCGACGACTATTTCCGGCATTATGCCAGCGCGCTTACTCATAACCAGGATCAGATCGCCGCCATCATGCGCGAGGACGGCACGGTACTGGCGCTGGAACCGCGCGTCGCGGGCGAAGCTTCCGTACAAAAACTCGACATGAACATGCTGAGCGGGCGCTTCGGACAGGCCGGCACTGTGCGTTTCACGCTGCCAGGACACCCGGAAACCTCCTGGATCGCAATCGCGGACAAGCTGCACTCGGACCCTGTCGTGGTGGTCGTCGCGCGATCCGCCAGCAGCATCGCCGACCTGACCCGCGGCTTGTATTTCCGCCTTGCGCTGGTTCAGGGCCTAGTGATCCTGATCGGCGCGTTTGCCACCTGGACTATGGTCGTATCGTCGCACGACCAGCGCCGGGCCGAGCGCAGGCTGCGCCAGATCAAGGAACGCTTCGATCTTGCGGTTTACGGCGTCAACGATGGTCTTTGGGATTGGGACATCGAGCGGGGAGAGCTTTACATGTCGCCGACCTGGTGGGGCATGCTGGGCTACGACGCGCGCGAAACGGTTGTCGGCATCGAAACGTGGTCCGAAATCACTCATCCTGAGGATATCGAGATCGTGAACCGCGCTTTCCTGGAGCATGTGAACGACGCCACGCCCTTTTACGTGTTTCCGCACCGCCTGCGGTGCGCGGATGGCACGTACCTGTGGGTCGAAGGGCGCGGCCGCGTCCTGCGCGACAGCCAGGAAAGGCTAGTCCGCGCCGTCGGCACCATTACCAATCGCGAGCAGCAGAAACAGTTCGAGGAAGCCTTGCGCGCGGCAAAGGACGAGGCGGAGAGCGCCAATGTCGCGAAATCCCGCTTCCTTGCCAACATGAGCCACGAGCTGCGTACGCCGTTGAACGCAATCATAGGGTTTTCGGACATGATCGGGCAGGAACTGTTCGGTCCCGTCGGTGCGAAGAAATACCTCGAATACGCCAACGATATTGAGTCCTGCGGCAAGCACCTGCTGGAACTCATCAAGGACATTCTCGATTTCTCCAAGATCGAAGCAGACAAATACGTGATCGAGCCCGAGCCCGTGGATGTCGTGGAACAGATCGATAACGCGCTGCGCCTGATCGAACCGCAGGCAGCCAAGCGGGGACTGGAGTTGGTCAAGCAGGTCTCGACCGACTTCCCGGTACTGACGGTCGACTCCCGCGGCATGCAGACTCTGTTGCAGAACCTGTTGTCCAACGCGGTGAAGTTCACCGATCGCGGCTCGATCTCGGTCAAGGCGTGGATGAACGAAGGCTGTCCCACGATCAACGTGACCGACACAGGCGTTGGCATTGCGCCGGAGGACCAGGAGCGTGTCTTCAAACCCTTCGAGCAGGCGGCCGATATCCACCGGCGCGGCATCAAGCACCATGGAACGGGTCTCGGGCTCGCGCTGGTGAAGTCGATGGCGGAGATGCATGGCGGGTCCGTCTCGCTGCTAAGCAATATCGGGATCGGTACCTCGATCACGATTGAACTGCCGAGGAGCCTGATCGCCCCCGTTCATCCCGTGGCTATCGCGGCGCTGGGATAGACTTTATATCCTGGGGGCATGGAACCCGAAACCGATCCAAAGTGGCTCGCCGCCATCCGCGAGTTGATGGCGCTGTCGCAGACAGGGGTGACGTACGCTGAAAATCCGTTCGATCACGACCGGTATGTGCGCGTTCAGGAACTGGCAGCCGAACTTCTGGCCGCGCGGACGGGGGCGAAGCCCGAAGCGGTCCTGCCGCTCTTCAGGACCGATACCGGGTATGCGACCCCGAAGATCGGCGTCAGGGGCGCGGTGTTCGACGGGCAGGGGCGCGTGCTGATGGTGCGGGAGGCAGACGAGGGGCTGTGGGCGCTGCCCGGCGGCTGGTGCGAGGTCAATCAGACAGCCGCCGAAGCGGTCGAACGCGAGGTCCAGGAGGAGTCGGGATTGATCGTGCGCGCTGTCCGGCTGGCGCGTGTCTACGATCACCGTCTGCATAACTTTCCTCTGCACGCCTACCACCACTACCTTCTGTTCTTTATCTGCGAACTGATGGGCGGGGCGGTTGCGACGGGGGGCGAAACCGATGCCGCCGGGTGGTTCGGCGAAACCGAACTGCCCGCGCTTTCAAACTCGCGCGTCACGCAAGCGCAGGTGCGGGACATGTTCCGCCACTACCGCGATGCCGGCCTTGCCACCGAGTTCGATGCCTCGGAGCACGCTGGCAGCCCCTAGCGGGTTATCGCGTATTGCAGACCCCGCAGAGCGGGATAGTCGTGAGTCACCAGCGCGGTGCCGATCGTTTGCAGTATGCCGCGTACCGCATCCATGCCGGGCAGGGCCTGGCGCTCGAACGCCGCGCGGAACACCGTTTCGTCGAGCAGGCCTGCTGCCGCGATCCCCTTGATCACGCCGCCAGTCAGGTAGACGCCGCCTGTTGCCATGATGGAGAGCGCCAGGTTCGCGGCCGCCGCGCCGAGTGTCGTAATGAATAGTTCGACCGCGCGCAGGGCGGCAGTGTTGTGCTTGACCTTTGCCAGGGTCACGATTTCATGGGGCGGGAGGGTGACGTCCGAAGGACCCTGTCCGAACTCCAGAACCCGGACCGCCTCGAACAGCCGCCACAAGCCTGTGCCGGATAAAACGCCGCCTATCCGCGATGTGTGGAAGCGGTCGGCGATGTAGGAGAAAACTTTGCCGACGTCGCCATGGGGCCGCAGCAATTCTCCGGCTTCTCCCGGTAGCACCAGCCATGACCCGCGGGCAGGAACGGCAGTCGCGAGGCCGAACGCCGTACCGGGACCCAGGATCAGCTTGGTCGCGCCCGGTCTCACCGGCGGACTGCCCAGCAATCTCAGGTCCGAGTGTTCGAGGACGGGCAGCGACCATGCCGCTGCCTCGAAATCGTTGACGACCTTCAAGCTGTGAAAACCGAACCGGGAGTGCAGCGCTGTTTGTGAAAAAAACCATCTAGGCCCGTTGGGCAAACGGACTTGATCGCCGGAAACGGGCGCGGCTACGCCTAGGGCCGCTTGCACGATCTGCGGATGGCCTGCCGATGCGAGGTAATCCTGGATGGCATCCTCGACGCCGGCATGCTCCGCCGCCAGCGTCTGCCGGATGTCAAGAAGGCCATGGTCGGCGTGCACCAAACCAAGGCGGACGTGGGTACCTCCGATATCGCCTACCAGATCCATCAGTACTTGATGGAACAGCCATAGGGTTCGGTCTGGGCGGTCTCGACCTTCCTGCCGGATGCCAAGTCATCCAGGGCGATCTTCACGTAATTCTTTGACCCGGTTATGTCCGCAACATCGGTGGAAGGGTGATCATCGATCGCGCCCTCGTAGGCGATCACGCCCGTTTTGTCGATCACGACCATGTCAGGCGTTGTCTTGGCTCCGTACAGATGCCCGATCTCACCTGTGGGATCGAGGACGATCTGGCTGGGCTTCGCGTGACGCGCGCTCGCCACCTGCAAGGCCTGGTTGCCGTCGACGAAACCCTGCTTGCCGGGCGCCGAGGAAATGATGCTGATCCATTCCACGCCCTTGCCCGTGGCATCCTCCTGCAAGGCCTGCATGGTGCCGCTGTCATACATCTTGTGCACGAAGGGACAATCCTTGTTGGTCCATTCAAGGACTACAATCTTGCCCTTGAACTGGTCGAGCGCAAGCGATTGGCCGCCTGCGGTCGTGCCGTTGAACGCCGGTGCCGGCGAGCCAGGGGCCGGAGTGGTTTCGGCAAAGGCGGGACAAGCGGCCAAGATCAGGCTGGCGGCGAGGATCGTGCGGCGGGACATGATGTATATTCCTTTCACGGGCTTTGTTTCTCTGCGTCCGAAGTCAGGTCCATGACGATCTGCGGCGTCAGGATTTGCGGCAAGATGACCGGTTCAAGATTACGGCCGGGATAAAAGATGTAAAGGGGAACACCCGTTCGGCCAAATTCGTCCAGCAAAGCGGTTATGTCAGGATCCTGATTGGTCCAGTCGCCTTTCAGCAACGCGATGCCCTTGTGCTTCAACTCCTTGGAAACGTCAGCGTCGAGCGCTACGCGCTCGTTCACTATGCACGTAAGGCACCAGGCAGCCGACATGTCGACGAATGTCGGGGTGCCGGTCTGCCGCAATTGGGCCAGCCGCGTCGCGCTGAAGCTTTCCCAACCGTCCGGAACGAAGGCATCGGCGGCGGCAGTTCCTGGTTTTACCACCTTCAAGAGGGGCGAAGCAGCAACGGCAAGAGCTGCAAGCAAGGCCAACGAGGCCACCCCGACGCACACCCAACGCCATCTGGACTGGGTAAGGGAGGAGGACACATGCAGCAGCCACAAGGCGAAGGCGATCGATAAAAGCCCGCCGAGAACCAGGGCGACTCCGGTCGAGCCTGCCTGGAACGACAGGACCCACACCAGCCAGGCAGCCGACCCGTACAGGGGAAAGGCCATGAACTGCTTGAACCGTTCCATCCACCTGCCGGGCTTGGGCAGGAAGCGGGACAGGCCAGGGCTGAAGCAAAGCACGAGGTAGGGCAGCGCCAGGCCAATGCCCAGGCATTCCACGATCAGCACGGCGACGGGCCATGGCTGCGACAATGCAAATCCCACAGCCCTGCTCATGAACGGCGCGGAACACGGCGTTGCGACAAGAGCCGCCAGCAGGCCAGTGAAAAACGATCCCGAAGCGCCTTCCCCGGAGGCGAGACGGCTGCCGTAACCCATGAAGCCGCCGGCAATCTCGAAAACGCCCGACAGGTTCAACCCCATCGCGAATAGCAGGTAGCACAGCACCAGAACGAAAGGCGGTGATTGCAACTGGAATCCCCAGCCCGCCGCCGAGCCCGCAGCCCGGACCGCCAGCAGCACGCCGGCGACCAGTCCGAAAGCCGCAAGGATGCCGGCTGTGTACGCCAGGCCCGATACGGCACGGTCGCGCCTGGGCCCATGCGCATGGCGCGCGAAAGCCAGGACCTTCAGGGACAGGATGGGAAAAACGCACGGCATCAGGTTCAGGATCAATCCTCCCAGCAGCGCGAGAGCCGCTGCCGTCGAAAGGCCAACCGCTGGTTTCTGCGCCGGCGCTGGCGGGGGAGACACAACAGCGGCGGTCAGGGTATAGGCCTGCATGGAAACCGGCGCATCGTAGGCTTCCAGCACACCGTCAAGGGATTCAGGCAGCGACTTCAGGCTTCCCCGGGCAAGGGTCAGCGTGAAGCCGTCGCTCACGCGTGCCAGCGGCTGAGGTGCGGAGTTGTCGATCAAGCCGCTGCGGTAGGGAAAGAAAGCGGCATCGGCCGGTTTAGCGCCGATTACATGCAAGGTCAGGGTTTTGGCGTCCGAGGCCGAGAGCGTGGCGTTGAGAGTTCCCAGCTTGGGCAAGGCCTCGCGTGCCGTCTGAAATTCAGCCGCATGCACCGGATCGACCGTGGTGGAGGCGGCAATCGGCAACGCGATTTCCAGCTTTGCCTTTTCGGGAATGCACTCCTCGGCACAAACCAGCCAGCTGAACGTCGTGTCCAGTTCGGCAACCGTTCCGGGGACGGCGGTCGAGGGCACGGTGATGTCCGTCAGCAGCACGACATGATCGCTGTAACCGAAATTGACCAGCGGACCGAACGCAAGCCGATGCGGGGCGGGCCACT
>CALMVH010000238.1:359-8797 GCA_937873165.1 uncultured Rhodospirillales bacterium | reverse complement strand
ATATGGCAGCATGACTCAGACCAAACAGCCTCCGACAAACCCGGTGCGGTTCACTCGTCTGCAGCAACCTGTCCCGATATTGATGCCGGCGTCGATCTACCCAAAGCCTCAGTTCAGAGGCTGAGCCTGCTGGTGCGGCATGAGAATGCTTTTGCATTGACCATCTGCCGACATCGCGGCGGCAATCTGATCCAAGGCAAAGGAGTTTCCCGTCCGCGTCAGGAAAGCGGGATGATCTATTCCGTCGCCTAGCACCGTGAGCGCAGTGGCGAGGCGCTTTGGGTCCTGCACCGTGGCGCTGGCAAAATTGCTGAAAGGCCGCAAAGTCAGATTCTTGTCGTTTAGTAGCGCGGTCGGGAAAGACACTGGTTCTGATCCCGCCAAGAAGCCGTAACTGTACAAGATGGCATTCATCGGCAGCAGAGGCACAATCCGCGTGACGAGCCCGCCTCCGACTCCATCGAAAACGGCGGTTGCTCGCAATTGCTGGGCCAACGCCGCGAACCGGTTTTCGAAGTCGAGGGCCGACGAATCGAGGACATGCTCCGCTACCATGTCCGCAAGTTCCTGCCGCGCTGCCGCCGAGCGGACTATGGCCAGCACCGGCATGCCCTCCCGGCGTGCCAGCTCTACCAGTGCGCGCCCCGTTGACGCATTGCCCGCAGTGGCGACGATGCCGCAGTGCCCTTCCTCGACGATCTGCCGCAGGAAGGCGTAGGCGGTCAGAACGTTGACCAGTGAGCCGCTATAATCTCGCGCATCGACACTGTCCGGCAGGATAAGGCAACTGAGATAATGCACTTGCGCCTTTTCGCTCCACAGCCCTGCAGTCTGGGTGGAGTGGATCATCGACAAGGAGCGGTAGATCGCAACCCGCCTACCAAGGTAATCTGCAGGCACGCCGGTGCCGATCGCGATCACGCGGCCTGCGCCCGATGACCCCCAAATGTCAAGCAACGTTGCCGGCATGTTGCGCAACGAGCGCGTTTTAAGAAACGCATGGTCGCCATGATTGATGGCGCAGGCGGCAATATCGACCACGACATGACCTTCCGGCGGTGCGGTGGGCTCGGGAACATCACGTACTTCAAGATCTCGGTCCGGGGTGACGCAAACTGCTTTCATGATCGATTCCGCCTGTGGAAGTAGTGATGCAGCCACGTTAGGGCGCTGCACCAACTTTTGCCTAGTACGGATATTTTTGTTAGTAATGTTGTATGAAAATCCCGACGACATCATGCCCCGTCACGCTCACCACCTGTGTCATGGGCGGCAAGTGGAAGGCGCGTGTCGTATGGACTTTGATACGCGACGAACCGCTACGCTACTCCGCGATCCGTGCCGCCTGTCCGCCGATCAGCGACCGCATCCTGTCGAAGGAGCTAAAGGAACTGGAGCAACTGGGCCTGATCTTCCGAAAGGAATACGTCACGATGCCGCCTAAAACGGACTATTGCCTTACAGCGTTGGGATGGACGCTTCAGCCCGTTATGGCGGCCATGGCTGATTGGGGATTTAACCATCGTGCACAAGTTATTCAGGCTGCGAATATCATGCCGCTCCGGGACGGCTGAAGATCTGCATACGGATCGCAGCCGTCCCAACCAGAATGGTGCGCCAGCGCGGAAGAAAGTGGGCACTGGCAAGCTTGCTACAAATTACCGGGTAGGTCATTTTTATCGCCCGCAATCATTGGGGGGGCGGATATCTAAAGCCTTGTACTGTTTCAGTTCAGCTCGCGTGAAACGATGCCGGATTTCTGCCCGAGCTTTGCGAGAGGCGGGCGTGCTGATTTTCTTGCAATTCCATAAATCCCAGACATCTCCCGTCCAGGCGTTGACTGCAAAATAACCGAATGCTCCCCCAACGGGGCCAAGACCCTCGAAAACGTAGAACGGTGGGTGATCTTTCAAAGTACCCACATCCTCAAACCACTTCTTACACTTTAGCGATCCACAATATGCGTTTGCAGCGACATTAACTGCATGATCCTCGTCCAGCTTCCAAGGAACTTCTGCCGGATGAGCAGGAACGATCCCATAGAAAAATACTATTACTGCTGAAACAAGACTATATTGATTGAAAATGCGTACCATAGACTGTTATGGTGAATATAGATCCGAAGACCTTTTATTGTGCCGGCAGTGTCGCTGACGAAGGTTGGAATTTTGCTGCCTGTAGTCGGATCAATGCCGAACTTTCCGGCATTTTGTAATGCCGCAGCAAAGTCTTCCGGCCTTTGCTTGCTCTTTACGATCCCTGCCATATCGGTAGAAAATGAGTGAAAACTATCTTCGGGACTGTCGAACGTTGCAACACGGTTATTGCTCTGTCGGGCCTTTATTGAACCTGTTGCATACGAAGAGCCTGCGTGTAGGTTGAAAAAATTATTTCCTTCAACGGCAAACCTAGAATGTCCCCACTGCGCTTCCAGGGCCGCTAAACCTAAAACGTTTTCTACTGGAACACCGAGTCTATCAGCAGCTTTCTGGGCAGCGGCCAAATGTGCATCGACGAACCGTTGCTTATCAGCCGGCGTTGGCCACCACTGGGCAGCGGCATCTTCCAAAAAACCAGCATCGGAAGCAGTTTCGTTACCGTGATTACCGTTGGTCCACTCGCCGCCACCGGCCTGTTCCGCCGGTATGCGCGGCTGATCGGGATTGTAACCAGTTTTAAGCAAGCCACCCCGTTCTGCAATTTTAAAAATGCGCTCGCATTGGGCATGAAAGAACTGGTTGTAATCCTCTGACGATTGTCCCTCCGTCGGACCAAGGCTGAGGAAAACCGGACCAACACCGGTGTTCTGCATCAACACTCGACCCTTACGAACCGAACCGGTATCGATATCAAATCCAAGATCTTCCATTTCCTCTGCATGGGTCATGCAACGTCCTCCAAATTTGTGGTATGAAGAGTAGAACATTACAAGAACTTTGTCAAGGTACATAGAGGCCGCGTTGGACAGCAGTGTACCCGTCTTTGGTAAGCCGTGTGATTTGGAACTGTCTTAATACGGCGATTTACCGAAGATGGTGCGCCCGACGGGATTCGAACCCATGGCCTCAGGATTAGGAATCCTGCGCTCTATCCTGCTGAGCTACGGGCGCGGCGCGGGGTGGTTGTAGCGCGTTTGCGCGGGCGTTTCCAGTGCGGTTTGCGCCCGCTTACTCGGGCGTCAACGGGTCGAAACTGACGGTGCCGCTCGGGGCGATCAGGGCCTGCAGTTCGCGCAAGGGCGGGGATAGGTCGCCTTCTATCCCATACGGCGGGTTGACCAGCAGCATGCCGCTGCCGTTCAGGCGCAGGCCGGTCGCGCCGGGCCCGTCGGTTTCCGCGCCCGTCATGAGTTCGATCGCAAGCGTACTGCCCCGGAACAACGCGATCGCCGCCTCGTAGACCGTCCAGACCGCCGCACGGTCCTTGATCGGGTACCACAGCGCGAACACGCCACCCGGAAACCTGCGCCGGCCCGCCGCGATGGCCTGCAGCGCCCTGTCGAACTCGTCCGGCTTTTCGAACGGCGGATCGACCAGGATCAGCCCGCGCCGCTCGGGCGGGGGCAGGCAGGCGCCGATCATCTCGTACCCGTCCCGCGAATGTACCGCCGCGGCCCTGAACGGCTTCAGCGTCCGCTTCAGCGCGGCGTGGTCGTCGGGATGCAGCTCGCAGAACACGGCGCGGTCCTGCGGCCTCAACCGGCCCAAGGCTATCAGGGGCGATCCGGGATAGGCATCCCCAAGGCCGTGCCGGCTGGCCTGGACTTGACCGAGGTAGTCGCGCAACAACGCCGTGGCGGGCTTCTTCGGCAGCAGAGACCCGATGCCTTGTGCGGCTTCCCCCGTCTTAGCGGCCTCGGCGCCCGCCAGGTCGTAGAGGCCGATCCCCGCATGCGTGTCCAGCAGCATGAAGGGGGCATCCTTGCGCTTCATCCGCTCGATCAGGGCAATCAGCACGACGTGCTTGAACACGTCGGCCGGCCCGCCGGCGTGGTAGGCGTGGCGGTAGTTCATGCCGGGCGGGTTTACTGCACGGTGCTGGTGGTCGAGGTGGTGTGGCCCAGGGCCGGGGCGATGTTCGGGCTTTGCAGAAAGCCCAGCGTCTTCAGGCCCAGGCGGAAAAAGATGGTCGTGCCGGTCAGGCCGCCGACCGAGTTCGTGAGGTCGCGCTGCGCCGTGATGGCGAAGATCAGGCAGTCATCCTGGTAGGTGGTGGTCGTATAGACATCCTGGATCTTGCCCATGCTGCCCAGCTGGCTGGTGACGGAGCCGGTGAAGGTCCAGTACTTGCCGATCTTTTGCGAGATGAAGGGACTGAGATTGTTCCGGTTCTGGTCGTTGTTCACCGTCGGCAGGCTGTTCAGGAATAGGTAATTGCCGCCGATGGTGGTCGTGCCGGTCGTGTCGGGCGAGAAGGAAAAGTTGATCTGCTGCAGCTTGCTGCCGAAGGTCGCGTGATCGTAGCGGCCCTGGTATCCCACGTTGACGTACTTGCCGGGATAGATGTGCAGGCTGGCCACGTAATCCGAAGCAGGCGTTTGAAGGCCGCTGCCGGTCGGGAATATATCGGGCCCCGACAGCCGCCGGCTTTGGCCCACGATAGCGGTCGCGTAGCCCCCGGAATCGAGGTAGTACCCGGTCTTGACGCCATAGGCGGCGTGCGCGCCGGTTTCGATGCGGTCGATACCCGGAAAACGATTGGCCGCGAACAGGTTGGTCGTATCCAGTTCCAGATCCAGGCTGTCCTCGTTCGGGATCTTATTGTTGTTGGCAAGGCCCGTTGGCGCAAAGGTGAACGATCCCATCGGCTGCACCAGGAAATGACCATCCGAGGTCGGGCTGACCAGGGGATAGCTGGCGATGTCGTGGATCTGGGGCAGGGCACGGCCCGCCAGATCGCCGCCCGTGTCGATATCCACGGGATCTTCCGGCAGGTTGGGCTGGTTATTGGTCGCATAGGCGTCGACAAAAATATGGCCGTCGACCTCGTTGCTGAGACCGCCTACCCCCAGGGTGCGTTGCCAGCCGGTGCTGAAAGAAACCCGATCGGTATTCTGGGCGCCGTCGCCGTTCTTGGGCAATTGCGCGGTGGTATAGGGCGTGACCGGGATGCCCTCCGCCGTCAGGCCCAGCGTGCCAAGGTTTTCTCCACCGGGGCGCGCCAGCACCAGCAAGCCGGTGTTGAGGTCCCAGCGGCCTCCAAGCGTCTCGCCCTGGTTGCCGAAAGCCTGGTAGTTGGCGTAAGGAGCCGCGACCGGCTGCGCGCCCTCGATCAGGCCGGGGCGCAGATCCTGCGCATCGTAGAAATTGGCCACCGCATAGTCGCGGTCGAAAAACCCTTCGACGTAGAGCCGGTTGTCGAGGACATCCTGGTCGCTGTAGCCATATTCCCTGAGAAACGTATCGTCGCTGGTGCGTGCGATATTGAAGCCGGCGCGCCAGTTGTCGTCCAGGTCGTAGATCCCCAGGCCGAAGATGTGCCCGCGCAGGGTCTTGTCCGGATTGGTGTCGTTTTTGGTGGGGCCGAACTGGTCGTCGCCTTCCGCCAGGCTGCCGCTGAAGATGAACTTGCCGTAGTCCAGCCTGTCTCGCCATTCCCCGCCCAGCAACGGCCCCTGGTGCGATGCATATGTGCCTTCCACAGTCAGGTCCTGCTGGGGCGAGATGCCGTAATAGTAATAGTCCCGGATGGTTGCGCCCAGCAGGCTGCTGTCGCCGGCTTCGGGAGCCAGGAAACCGTCGCGCTGCTTGACGGTGGGATCGGGGCTGGAAAAGTAGGGCGTGTAGAAAAGCGGGACGCCCTGGAACTCGAACAGCGCGTCGTAGTAGTAAAGCTCCTGCTCGTCGGAGTCATGCTCGACCTGCCGCGCCTTCAACTGCCAGATAGGCGGCGCGTCCGGATCTTCCTTGCAAAGCTGGCAGGGCGAATAAACGCCGTTGCTGATATCCATGTACCGGTCGTCGCGGCGGGTCGCGGTGCTGCCCACGATCAGCGTGTCGCCGACAAGGATGCCTTTCACCTGGTCGATGAACCCGTCCTTCATCTGGTTGCGAAGCTCCAGGTAGTCGCCGAAAAAGATATCGCCGGTGGAATCCCGCAGCACAACGTGGCCCGATGCCGTAACCTGGTCGTTATCCTGGTTGTACGTCACGACGTCCGCCGTCAGGACCTGCAGCCCTTGCGTCAGCTGCACATGGCCGCGCGCCGTGGCGGTATCCAAATCCTGGTCGTAGGCAACGCGGTCGGCCTTCAAGACGACGCGCTTGTCGGCCTGCTCGGGATCGTTCTGCGGCAATGCACCCGATTTGCCGAAACCCTTCTCGGCCGTGGCTCCGGCCGCGGGAGGAGATGCGTTACCCGTAACCGGTGGCGTCGCGGCCGCAGCCGGTGCGGCGGAGACAGGGGTGGCAAGTCCTGCGCTCCCCGCGCTTTGCGGCGCCGGGTTGGAGGCTGACTCCTGCGCAAACCCCAGCCGTTGTCCCGTTAGGAATACCAAGCAAACAAGCAGGAAAAAGGATGGGCTGCGGCGCATTGGCTGCAAGCCTTGCCGCAACCCCGCAGCCCGGTCAACGTCAAAGAAACTTTTTAATCGTCGATCGGCGAAAGGCGGGGAACAATTTTCAAGAACGCTGGAATGTTGTTGCCAAAGCCCACAACCGAAGCGTCGGAGAACGCATCGTCATCTTCATGGTCGCGACGCCGGTACCGGTCGGACGGGCCGCGCCTTTCGGCATACCGGCGAGGCTCCTGCCGATCCGGTTCGGGGCGCTGGTACCGCTCGATTGCAGGCGGCGGCATGTCTGCGGCGGCCTCTTCGTCTGCTCGTTCCTGCGGTTTCGCGGCGCGGCGCGAACGGGGTTCCCGGGCAGGACGCGGATTGGCCTCACGCGGTTCGGCATTGCGGCCCCGCGCCGGCCGGCGACGTCCACGACCCGGCTCGGCGGAATCCTCCGCTTCGCCTGCCGCCGGGGCTTCAAAACCCGCATCGTCCAGTTTCATCTCGGCGATATCCATTCCCGTCAGCTTGGCAATGGCGCCAAGCTGCTTCTGATCGTCCGGCGTCACCAGCATAAAGGCCCGGCCGTCATTGCCCGCGCGGCCCGTGCGGCCGATGCGGTGCACGTAATCCTCCGCATGATGCGGCACATCGAAATTGAACACATGGCTGACGCCGGACACGTCAATGCCGCGTGCGGCCACGTCGCTGCACACCATCAGGGTCAGCTCGCCACGCTTGAACGCATCCAGCGTTTCCTGCCGGGCCGATTGCGGCATGTCGCCGTGCAGCGCGCCCGCGTCCAGCCCGTGGCTCTTCAACGACTTTTCCAGTATCGCGATGTCGCGCTTCCGGTTGCAGAAGATGAACGCGTTCTTGACCGTCTCGCTTTTCAGCAGGTGGCGCAACGCCGCGCGCTTGTCGGCCGCCCCGACCCGCACCATGAACTGCTCGACGCGCTCGGAGGCGGTCGCGGGCGGGGCCACGCTGATCTCCTGCGGAGCGCTGAGGAACTTGTCGGCCAGGCGCTTGATTTCCGGCGGCATCGTGGCCGAAAACATCAAGGTCTGGCGCGGTTTCGGCAGCCGCGCCACGATTTTCTCGATATCGGGAATGAATCCCATGTCCAGCATGCGGTCGCACTCGTCCACCACCAGCAGCTTCATGTCCATCAGCATGATATTGCCGCGGTCGATCTGGTCGATCAGGCGGCCGGGCGTCGCGATCAGGACATCGACGCCGCGCTCCAGCTTCTTCGTCTGCTCGCTCATCGACTCGCCGCCGATGATCAGGCAGGTCGTCAGCCTGTGCTGCGCGCCGTAGGTCTGGAAATTGTCCTGGACCTGCGAGGCCAGTTCGCGCGTCGGTTCCAGGATCAGCGAACGCGGCATGCGCGCCCGGGCCCGGCCCTTCGACAGCAGCTCGATCATCGGCAGGGTGAACGAGGCAGTCTTTCCCGTTCCCGTTTGCGCGCATCCCATGACATCGCGGCCTTGCAGCACAAACGGAATGGCCTGCGCCTGGATCGGGGTGGGAGTCGTATACCCGGCATCCCGGATCGCCTCGAGGAGCTTTTCGCCAAGCCCCAACTCTGAAAATGACATCAGTAAGTCCAATAAAGGCGGAAAACTTTTTTTCACGCTTCCTTTGCTGGAGCATGTAGTAGGTTTTACACAAAAGTCAAATAACACTTCAGGTACTGAATGGATTACAGCCACTCTTTGGTACTGTTACCGGGGCTGTTGAATGATGCGGCACTTTGGGATCACCAGGTCCGCCATTTATCGGCTTTCATGAATGTTTCGGTCGCGGACCTGTCCCGCGACACCAGCATGCCTGCCATGGCGGCCCGCACGCTGGAGCAGGCGCCCCGGCAGTTTGCGCTGTGCGGCTTGTCCATGGGCGGGTACGTGGCGCTGGAGATCATGCGCCAGGCCCCCGA
>CALMVH010000238.1:0-349 GCA_937873165.1 uncultured Rhodospirillales bacterium | reverse complement strand
GTGCTGATGGATACGTCTGCGCGTGCCGACACTCCCGAACAGGCCGCGCGCCGCCGCGATCTGGCGCGGATCGCGCAAACCGGGCGTTTCAGGGGGGTAACGCCACGTTTGCTGCCCTCCCTCGTGGCGCGCGAGAGTTTGGCTGTTCCCGCGATCGGCCGCCGCATCATGGACATGGCCGAACGGATGGGGCGGGATGTATACATACGACAGCAATCCGCCATCATGAACAGGATCGACAGCCGACCCTTCCTGGAAGCGATAAAAATCCCTGTTTTAATTATCGTCGGGCGTGAAGACCGCCTGACGCCCATTCCGGTCGCGCGCGAGATGGCGGATGCTATTCCAC
>CALMVH010000237.1 GCA_937873165.1 uncultured Rhodospirillales bacterium | reverse complement strand
GTCTTGTACTGCAGCTTGCGAAAGGCGCCGGAGTGGATCACCCGGTCGCGGTCGCGCTGGTAAACGCTGCGCGTCGGCCCCTCGCTTTCGGGGAACTGCCGCCCACGCGTGGCCGATGGCAGGCACGCGTAGGGTGCCAGGCCAGCGTCGGCGCGTGTCTGCGAAAAGTTTTCATCCCAGGGCATGAACGGAACTTACGACCTGCGGGGCGGCGGCGCAACCACACCGGTGTCGCGCCGCGAAGGTCGGTTCGGACGACCGGTAATCCGGGTTACTGTTTGCGCGGGAATGACAATCATCCAGGCCTGCGCTATATTGGCCTGCATGAGCGATACCACACAAATGGGCGTTGGCCTCAGCGACAGCGCCGTCCGGCGATTGCACGCGATGGCCGCCAAGGATGCGAAGCCGGTCATGCTGCGCCTCGGCGTGCATGGCGGCGGGTGCCAGGGATTCCAATACAAGTTCGACTTCGCCGACGCTGCGGGCGACGAGGACCGCGTGTTCGAGAAGGACGGCGCGCGGCTGGTGGTGGATACCACCTCGCTCGACCTGCTGGACGGCGCCGAGGTCAACTACGTCGAAAGCCTGATGGGTTCTTATTTCGAGGTTCGCAACCCGAACGCCGCCTCGTCCTGCGGCTGCGGAACTAGTTTCTCCATCGCGTGAAGCGCTGACTGTGAGAATCGCCACCTGGAACGTCAATTCCATCCGCGCGCGCCTGCCGATCGCGCTGGACTGGATTCAGGCGCAGCGCCCCGATGTTCTACTATTGCAGGAGATCAAGACGCTCGAATTTCCGGAAATGGAGTTCGCTTCGCTTGGGTACCAGATCGCGTATGTCGGCCAGAAGAGCTACAATGGCGTCGCTATCCTGTCCCTGCATCCGATGCAGGACGTGATCAAGGCTTTGCCGGGCGATCCCGCCGACGATCACTCGCGCTATATCGAGGCAACGGTGGAGGGCGTGCGCGTAGCCTCGATCTACCTGCCGAACGGCAATCCGGTCGCTTCCGACAAGTTTCCCTACAAGCTGAGATGGATGGACCGCCTGTATGCGCATGTCGAAGGTCTTCTGGAGCGGGAAATGCCGGTCGCGCTTGGCGGCGACTACAACGTCATTCCCGAGCCGAAGGATTGTTACGATCCACGTGCGTGGGAAGGCGACGCGCTGTACCGGCCCGAGTCGCGTGGGGCGTTCCGCGCCCTGCAGCACCTCGGCTACGTTGATGCGTTTCGCGCGCTGCACCCGCAGCCGCATTACTACACGTTCTGGGACTATTTCGGAAACTGGGAGCGCGACCAGGGCATCCGCATCGACCATTTTCTGCTGTCGCCGCAAGCGGCCGACCGGCTGACCGAGTGCAGCATCGACCGCGAACCACGCGCCCGTGAAAAGCCTTCCGACCACACGCCGGTCATCGTAACGCTTTCCTGAAGCGCCGGGACTTGTTAGGTCAGGGGTCTACGACCTGGAACCTGACATGCTCGACCTCCGCTGGATCCGTGACGACCCCGAAGCCTTCGACCGCGCCATGGCGCGTCACGGATTGCCGGCGCAATCGCCCACGATTCTGAACCTCGACCGCCGCCGCCGGGCGGTGCAAACCGAAGCGCAGGACCTGCAAGCCGCCCGCAACGCGGCCTCGCGCGATATCGGCGCCGCCAAGCAGCAGGGGCGTGACGCGTCGGAAGCCATGCGCCAGGTCGCGGCCCTCAAGGAACGTCTGGGCGAACTGGAGTGCGAGGAACGCGACCTTGGCGAAAAGCTGGACTATGAGCTGTCGGCCTTGCCGAACGTGCTGGCAGACGACGTGCCGCCCGGCGAAGATGAGGCGGAAAACGTCGAGATCCGCACGGACGGCACGATCCGCACCATCGCGGATGCGAAGGATCATGTGGCGCTTGGCGAAGCGCTTGGCCTGATGGATTTCGAGGCTGCGGCCCGGATGTCAGGCGCCCGCTTCGTCTTCCTGCGACGCACGCTTGCCAAGCTGGAACGAGCGCTGGGCCAGTTCATGCTGGATCTCGCCGTTGACGAGCACGGCTACACGGAATGCGGCGTGCCGCTGATGGTGCGCCCGGAGGCCTTGTTCGGAACCGGGCAGTTGCCGCGCTTCAACGACAATACTTTCCAAACAACAGACGGGCACTGGCTGATCCCGACATCCGAGGTACCCCTGACCAACATGGTCATGGATACGATCCTCGATAAGGAGGAATTGCCGCTCCGTCTGACCGGCCTGACGCCGTGTTTCCGGTCCGAGGCGGGTGCTGCGGGCAAGGATACGCGCGGCATGATCCGCCAGCACCAGTTTTGGAAAGTCGAACTAGTGTCCATCACCACGCCTGAGGCCTCCGTCGAGGAACACGACAGGCTGGTCAATTGTGCGGAGACCGTGCTGAAGCGGCTGGAACTACCCTTCCGCACCCTGCTGATGTGCCAGGGCGAGACCCGCGGCACGGCGCGCAAGAAGTTCGACCTGGAAGTCTGGCTGCCAGGGCAGGCGGCCTACCGCGAAATATCCAGTTGCTCGAACTGCGGAGACTTCCAGGCACGGCGCATGAAGACACGCTTCCGGGGCAAGGGGGAGAAGGATACCCGCTTCGTGCACACGCTGAACGGCTCGGGCGTGGCGGTCGGTCGCGCGCTGGTCGCGGTGATGGAGAACTACCAGAATCCCGATGGTTCGATCACCGTTCCCGATGTGCTGCATTCCTACATGGGCGGTATTACCCGGATCGAGCGCGCGCGATGAGAATGCGTTTTGTCCTGGCGTTGCTGGCGCCGTTGTATCTCGCAGCCTGCGCCTCGCACCCCCCGATCGGTTCCGCGCCCGGCGGGCCTGCACAGACGGTGGCGGTTCAGCCGAACGAGACCGTTTACGACGTGGCGAAGCGCTTGAACGTCGGCGTCCGGGATCTGATCGACGCCAACCATCTGGCGCCCCCCTACGCGTTGAAACCCGGCCAGTCGCTGATCGTGCCGGTTCCGTCCGTCTATACTGTTGCCAAGGGCGACACCCTGTACCTGATCGCGCGCAAGTTCAATATCAACCAGTCGCGCATCGCGCAGATGAACCACCTTTCCGCTCCATTCCGCCTCCTGGCAGGTCAGCAGTTGCAACTGCCTAACCATCATGGCGGCGACACGGCGATAGCCGGCGCAACAACCGACGAACTGAACGCGGCCGGGGCCGCCGGAGGCGCCACCGGGGAAACAGCCCCGGCACTGTCAGCGTCACGCAGCGTGGAGGCAGCCCCCCTGCCGCCCCCCAACGCGCATGGCGAACAGAAGGTCGATCGCGCGTCGCCGGCGGCCCTGGCACCTCCGCCCGCGCCGGCTGAAGAGGAAGCGCCCGCTGCTGAAAACGGACCGGCCCTGGCTGGTCTTGTGTGGCCTGTGCACGGTTC
>CALMVH010000236.1 GCA_937873165.1 uncultured Rhodospirillales bacterium | reverse complement strand
GAGTAACATCATAGTATTTTAGTAGTATAAAAGTTGTTTCTCCTGGAACAGATCTGTCAAAAGGTCGTTAAGGCAGATAGAATCCAGGAGTTGGCTATGAAGGCATTGGTTTGGCACGGCCGGTATGACATGCGCTGCGACACGGTTCCCGATCCGGTGATCGAACAGGATCGCGACGCCATCATCAAGGTGACCAGCACCGCGATCTGCGGGTCGGACCTTCATCTGTACGACGCCTACATCCCTACCATGGAAAAGGGCGATATCGTCGGCCACGAGTTCATGGGCGAGGTGGTGGAAGTCGGCAAGGGCAACAGCAAGCTGAAGGTCGGCGACCGGGTCGTCGTGCCGTTCACCATCTGCTGCGGTGAGTGCTTTTTCTGCAAAAAAGGTTTGTGGTCAGTATGCGAGCGGTCGAACCGCACGCCCGACCTCGAAAAGAAAGCGTACGGTCACGCCACGGCCGGCCTGTTCGGATACTCGCATATGCTGGGCGGGTTTGCAGGCGGGCAGGCGGAGTATGTGCGCGTGCCGTATGCCGACGTTTCGCCGTTCAAGGTGCCGGACGGCTTGACGGACGAGCAGGTGTTGTTCCTGACCGACATCTTCCCGACCGGCTACATGGCGGCGGAGAATTGCGGCATCGAGCAGGGTGATACCGTCGCGGTCTGGGGTTGTGGACCTGTTGGGCAATTTGCTATCAAGAGCGCCTTTATGCTGGGCGCGGAACGCGTGATCGCCATCGATACGGTGCCGGAACGCCTCGCCATGGCCAAGGCGAACAATCCAGACCTCGAACTCATCGATTTCGAAAAGGAAGACGTCAATGAGCGATTAAACGAACTGACCAAGGGCCGCGGTCCGGACCGCTGCATCGATGCAGTCGGGCTGGAAGCGCACGGCCATGGCGAGTTCGATGCGGTGATGGATCGTACCAAGGCGGCGCTGGGCGTCGCGACCGATCGCATCCACGTGCTGCGGCAGGCGGTCTTCAACTGCCGTCCCGGCGGCACGGTTTCTGTGCCGGGTGTCTATGGTGGCTTTGTCGACAAGTTCCCCATGGGTGCCATCGTGCAGAAGGGGCTGACGATCCGCAGCGGCCAGACGCATGTCAATCGCTACCTCCAGACCCTGTGCGACCGCATCCAACACGGCGAGATCGATCCGTCCTTCATCATCACGCACCGCGTTTCGCTGGAAGACGGCGCGAAGGCGTATGACATCTTCAAGAAGAAGCAGGATGGCTGCATCAAGGTCGTAATGCACCCGAATGGCCATAGCCACGATCATGGCGCCGGGCTGTGCAGCGAGCATGTGCGTGCAAAGACCACGGTCGATGCGTGAACCGTATCGGTCTTTGTCATTCCCGCGAACCCGGGGATCCAGCACTGATCGTTAATATAACCTGCGCGGGAACGACGGAGACATATGGTGACGACTGAGTTGGTAATCCTGGCATTCGCGACCGTCCTCGGTCTGATCCATCTGGTCATTGCCGCCGCCTACAAGCGGCGGCAGGATGGCAACCAATGGGCCATGGGATCGCGCGACGAGCAGAAGAACTATAGCGGCGTCGCGGAGCGGCTCGACCGGGCCGAAAAGAACTTCCTGGAAACCTTCCCGTACTTCGCTGTCGGCATCCTGCTGGTGCATGCGCAAGCCCACGAGGGCTTCCTGTCGTCGCTCGGAGCCTGGCTGTACCTGATCGCGCGCATTGCCTACATCCCGCTTTATGCGTCGGGCGTTTCAGTTGTGCGCTCGATCGTCTGGGGCGTGTCGATGATCGGCATCGTGCTGGTGCTGATCGCTATACTCTGATCGGTCGGGCCCTGATACGATCCGGCATCGCCCCAGGAGAGACCGGATAACATTGATGGAACACGCCAATCCCTTGCTTGCCGAATGGACCCTGCCGTTCGGTCTGCCGCCTTTCAGCGAGATAAAGCCGAAGCATTTTCCGGAAGCGTTCCGGGCCGCCATGGCTGTGCAAACAGCCGAATACAACGCCATAGCCGATAACGCCGACCCGCCTACATTCGAGAACACGATTGTCGCGCTGGAACGCACCGGGCGGTTATGGAGCAAGGTCGCGGGCGTTTTTTATAATCTTCTCGGCAGTTGCACAAACGAGCTGCTCGAAGCGCTGGCGCTGGAATTCGCGCCCGAGTTCGCCAAACACCATTCCGAACTGCGGCTGAATCCCCAGCTGTTCGAGCGTATCGATGTGCTTCAAGGCCAGGCCGACCGGCTGGACATAACGTCCGAGCAGAGGCGCTTGCTGGCCCGTTATCATCTCAACTACGTGCGCAGCGGCGCGAAGCTCGACCCTGCGGGCAAGCAGCGTTTTTCCGAGATCGAACAGCGCTTGGCCACCCTGCACACCGTGTTCGGCCAGAACGTGCTGCACGATGAGGACTCGTGGCACTTGCCGCTAAGCCAGGACGATACTGCGGGCCTGCCATCCTTTCTGCTCGACGCCGCTGCCTCGACCGCACGCGCCCTCAAGATCGACGCGCCCTACGCGATCACCCTGTCGCGTTCGTCCGTCGAACCATTCCTTACCTTCTCATCCCGCCGCGACCTGCGGCAACAGGCCTACGAGGCATTCACGACCCGCGGCGAACATCCGGGGCCGCACGACAACCGGTCCCTGATTAGCGAGATCCTGAGCCTGCGGCGCGAGTTGGGCCGGTTGATGGGATACGAAACCTATGCCGATTTTTCGATCGACGATACCATGGCAAGGACGGTCGAGGCGGCGGACGCTCAGCTGAAGCCGATCTGGGCTGGCGCCAGGCACAAGGCCGAAGCCGAACGCGCCCTGCTGGAACAGGCGCAGCGTGACGAGGGCGCCAACACGACCCTGGAAGCCTGGGACTGGCGCTATTACGCCGAAAAAGTTCGCAAGGCCGCGTTCGACCTAGACGAGGCCGAGATCAAGCCATACTTCGTGCTGGAAAACGTGGCGCAGGCGGCGTTCGATACCGCCAGCCGGTTGTTCGGCCTGTCCTTCAAACCCCGGCCCGACCTGCCGTCGTACCATTCCGATGTGCACGTGTTCGAGGTGACGGAGGGCGATGGGCAGCCGGTCGGCCTGTTCATGCAGGACAATTTCGCGCGGCCCGGCAAGCGTTCGGGCGCCTGGGCCAGCGGCTTGGAAGGCTATCAGGCGTTCGACGGCAAGGTGGTGCGCCCGATCATCCTCAACAATAACAATTTCGTGAAGTCCGATCCGACGCTGCTGAGCTTCGACGACGCGCGGACGCTGTTTCACGAATTTGGTCACGCCCTGCATGCGTTGCTGAACCGCTCCCGGTATCCGACGCTGTCGAGCGTTCGCGGCGATTACGTCGAGTTTCCCAGCCAGGTTTACGAGCACTGGATCGCCGCGCCCGAAACCCTGCGCCACTACGCCGTGCATCACGAGACCGGCCAGGCCATTCCGGAAGCCCTGCTGCAACGCCTGACCACCGCCGCTACGTGGAACGAGGGCTTTCATACGGCGGAGGCCGCCTCTGCCGCCCTGCTGGACTTGGAACTCCACACGCATCCCGAACCGGAAAGCCTCGACATTGCGGCCTACGAGCAGGAATTCCTCGCCCGCATCGGCATGCCGCGCGAGATCGCGCTGCGCCATCGGCCCGCGCATTTCCAACACCTGTTCACCGGCGGCTACGAGGCCGGTTATTACTATTACCTGTGGTCGGCCGTGCTGGATGCCGACGCCTTTGCCGCCTTCCGCGAGGCAGGCGACATCTTCGACCCGGCGCTGGCGGCGCGGCTGAAGGACATGTACGAGCTGGGCGATACCAAGGACCCGATGGATCTGTTCATCGGCTTCAGGGGCCGCGAACCCGACCCCGCAGCGCTGCTGAGGCAAAGAGGGTTCGAGACAACGTAAGTTGAACCTAAGTCACTCCCGCGAAGGCGGGAGTCCAGATTGGCAACTACCCTAAAATCGAAGAAATAATCTAGATTCCCGCCTTCGCGGGAATGACACAGAAACTTACCATGTAATACGCAGGTGTCGGCCCGCGTTAAAGCCCCAGCTTCGCCAGCACGTCGATCAGCCCGTCTCCCCGCCGCACCTGTTCACCGCATTCCCGCGACCGGTCCTGCATGGCGCGGTGTTCCTCCGGCGTGACCTTCGCCAGCGCCTCGGGGATCGCGGCCAGCGATGGCACCGCGATGCCGCAGCCGTGGCGCAGCACCCAGGGCGCGGCGTAGCTTTCGCTCCACACGATCAGGGGCAGGCCGCAGGCGAGGTATAGCGATACCTTGTGCGGCTGGTTCAGGCGCTCGTAATCTTTTTCACTGATCTGGCTGTCCAGCTTCGCGCCGTCCCATACAAGACCCCACCCGACGGACGGATCGAAGGCGGGGTTTTCCGGGGTGAACGGTCCGGCCAGCGTGTCGCCCAGCTGAGGATTCTGCGCTTCGTCATACCCGTGGCCGCGCAACAGAAGCGGCGGCCGGTGTGCGTCGGGCCGGTAAAGCCATGAGACTTTCATCGGCCACAGGCTGCCCGCAAAAAGGATCGGACCGGCTGGGTCCCAGCGGCCCGGTTCGAAATCCGAAGCGGTAAGGTAGTCCCATGGTTCGAGGTGGGAAACAGGAATATCCTCCAGCGTAGCGCCCAGGAAGTCCTGCAGCCGGCCCACGGACACGACACAGGCAGCCCTGCTCAACAAGGGGTGATTGGGGGTTTTTCCTTCCCACAGATCGTAAAGATCGTGCAGCAGCACCGCCACGCGGAAGCGGTGGAACAGCAAACGGCCGATCAGTTTCTGCACGCGGCCGCCATGCATCGGGTATTGCACCAGGAAGATCGTGCTGCGGGGCTGGCGGGCGAGCCAGACCAGGGACGCCACGATTCGGGCCAGCCGCGCGGGCTTCGACTTCATCGTGCCCGTATCGAACACGCCCCAGCGTCCCGAGCGGCGCAGGATCTCCTCGCAATCCCGCCGGGCCTTCATGCCGCCGTGAACGATGTCGCCCATCCAGTACGACCACACGTATTGTCCGGGTTCAGGGTCCATCAGGATGCCTCGGTCGTTCTTGGCACGGCGGGAACCAAACGGCTACTTTCCCGCTTTCACTTCCTGACATCGAGGCATGAATGGCACAAGACAAATCCGGATTGAGCGAAGTCAACCGGCGGCAGTTTCTCGGCGGGATGGCGGTGGCAACCGCGGCGCTGCCGCTGACGGGCGGCAGGGCGGAGAGTGCCGCCGCGGCCGCTCCGGCGATTACCCCCGCAGGTGAGACAACCCCCGTAACCCTGAC
>CALMVH010000235.1 GCA_937873165.1 uncultured Rhodospirillales bacterium | reverse complement strand
GACCGAGGGCCTATCGACAGTGCTGGTCAAGCGCCGGCTGGATCAGCAGACGCTCGATGAACTGGAGGAACAGCTGGTCGCGGCCGATCTGGGGCCAGCCACGGCAAAGCGGCTGACCGACGAGTTCGGGGCCTCGCGCTTCGGGCGCGAGATTACATTCGCCGAAGTATATGCCGCCCTGGCGGATGGTATCGCGGAAATCCTGCAGCCTGTCGCCATCCCGCTTGTGCCCGATCCCGCCATCCGGCCATTCGTTGTGCTGGTGATCGGGGTCAATGGGGCCGGCAAGACAACGACCATCGGCAAAATGGCGAAGCAGATGCGGCTGGAACAAAAGTCGGTGATGATCGCGGCGGGCGATACGTTCCGCGCCGCCGCCGTCGAGCAGCTGAGGATTTGGGGCGACAGGGCAGGGGTGCCGGTCATCGCCCGCGAAACAGGGGCGGACTCGGCGTCGCTTGCCTACGAGGCGCTGGAGAAGGCGAAAGCCGCTAACGCCGATGTCCTGTTGGTAGACACCGCCGGGCGCCTGCACAACAAGGCCAACCTTATGGCGGAGCTGGCAAAGATGATCCGCGTCATGCAAAAGCTGGACGCGACCGCGCCGCATGCGACCGTGCTGGTGCTGGATGCGACCACCGGCCAGAATGCCCTGTCGCAGGTCGAAACCTTTCAGTCGATGGTCCCGTTGACCGGCCTGATCGTCACCAAACTGGATGGGTCGGCGAAGGGCGGCATCCTGGTTGCACTGGCGGAAAAGTTCGGCCTTCCGGTTCACGCAGTCGGCGTGGGTGAGTCCGCCGAGGACCTTCGGCCCTTTGACGCCAATGATTTTGCGCGTTCGCTGATGGGGATCGCAGCCTGATCAGGCCTCGTCGTCGTTCACGGCATTAAGGAACTCGCGCGAGGCCAAAACCCGCTCGACCACTGTCTTGCTGTTGATCCGGCCCGCCCGCGGCGCGCGGCCCTGGGCCTTGTAGCGTTCCTCCAGCACCGTGCGAAAGTAGGAAACGGAGAAAACCTTTACCGCGTGGGCAAACCCTAAGTGAGCAGACCGCCGGCGGTCTATGAGCGTTTGCAACTGTTCAAGGCTCAGGCTTTCCATCTCGGCAATCATGGTCAGGGCTTCTTCGGACCGTTCGTCCAGAAGGTGAATGAACTCGATGTCGCTGTGCGTCATGGGAAATCCTCTTGGATTCGTCATATCATGCACCATGTTGGTAAAGGCATCGCGTAGAACGGGAGTTAAGAACACACTTTTGCATCTTTACCATAGATAAATATGTCGAACGAGGCACAAATCCGCTATATTGCGGTTTATTAATGGGAAATGTGAGGGAATCGTGAACGACAATAAGAAGCGGCCGCTGGAAGTAGCCCTTGACGCGGTTGAAGAGTCGGGAAAAGTCAGCGATCGCGCTTACGACGAGGCTTTGGCCGGCCTGCGTGCCATTCTTGAGGAAGACCGTAGAAGCGCAAAAGACTGCCGCTCGATTCACTGAACCGGCTCGCGCGTCACACCAGAAGATTGACGAGGCTGCCCCGTCTTCCGGAGGGAATGTCGGCTGATGCAGGCTGAGCGGGCTTTGCCTCCGACGCATCGTCCGGGGCTTGCGCTGTCGAGGCCTGCTTGCCGGCGGTCGCGATCTTCCCAACGCCGGAAAGAGCCGCCACGTTCGAGAACTGGCTCAAGGCGGATGAAACACTGTCGCCGAATCCGATTTGCATGCGACAAGGCTACAGCCTGTCGATTAACATTGCGTTACTGTCCAACATACCGGACTGCCCAGATGGTACCGCCCTCGTCGTCCGAGACCAGCAATCCGCCATCTTTCGCAATCGCGACGCCAACCGGGCGGCCCCACACCTTGGCTGGCCGTGCCGTGCCGTCATCCAGGCGGAAGCCCGTCGCGAAATTGCTGTATTCATTTTTCGGACGTCCGTTCTCGAACGGGATCATGACGATTTTGTATCCCGTTGAATCGGACTTGTTCCACGATCCGTGCAGGGTCACGAACGCTTGGTTGTGGTACTGCGCGGGGAAGTTCGAGCCCGTGTAGAAGACCAGATCGAGCGGGGCTGAATGAGAGTCGAACAGGACATCGGGCACGATGGTCTGTGCCACGAGGTCCGGGCGTTTTGTGCCCAGTTCGCCCGGCTGCGGATGCGCGCCGATATAGGCGTATGGCCAGCCGTAGAATCCTCCTTCGGTCAGCCGCGTGAAGTAGTCGGGCACCAGGCCATCGCCCAGCGTGTCCCGTTCGTTGACAACCGTGTAAAGATCATTGGTGCCAGGATAGAAGCCGAGCCCGATGGGATTGCGTGTGCCGGTTACGAAGGTCCGCTGGTTCGCCCCGTCGGCGTCGAACTCCTGCACGCTGGCGCGCGGCAACGGGTTTTCGCCGATATTGTCCTTCGATCCGATCGCCACGAAGAAATGCTGGCCGTCCGGCGCAAATACCAGATTGCGTGTCCAGTGTCCGCCCGGACCGCCTGTGTCGCCGAATGCATCGTTTGGCGTCACCTGCACCGGCTCTGCCGCTGCCTTTACATCGCCAGCGGTGTACGGAATGCGGAACACGCCGCGGCCATCCGCGATGTAAAGCGAACCGGAATGGAATTGCAGCCCATACGGGCGGTCGAACCCATCGACATAGTCGCTGACGGTTGCCGGTGCGCCGTTGCTGCCTTCGCGCACCACCGACACGACGCCATCCTTCGACCGCGCCACGAAGATATCGCCATTCGGCGCGACGGCCATCTTGCGCGCGTGCGGAACGCCGGCAGTTACAAGAGAGGCCTTAAACCCAGCGGGAACGTCCAGCGTCGCGGTTGCTGGCCTGTCGACCACGTCGGGAGGATCGTTCGCGCTGTCGCTCGCGTGCGGCGCGGGCAGCGTCGCGGGATCGATCAAGAAAGTATGTCCGGGCTGTTGGGGCTCGGCACAAAGCGGAGACGAAGCGAGGATGGCGGCTACCGCCAGCGAGGCGAACGAGTACCTCATGCCGATTTCAGCCTGAGCGCGGCGACGCCGGGCAGGGTCTTGCCTTCCAGCCATTCAAGAAATGCGCCGCCCGCGCTCGAAACGTAGCTGAACCGGTTTTCCACGCCCGCCTGCGCCAATGCCGCCGTGGTATCGCCACCGCCCGCGACGCTGAGGAGGCTGCCCTCGTCGGTGCGCTTGGCCACGGCTTCGGCCACCGTGACGGTTCCCACATCGAAGGGCTGCATTTCGAACACGCCGAGCGGCCCGTTCCAGACAATCGTGCGGCACTCGGCAATCTCGGAAATCAGCATTTCGACAGTGGCGGGGCCGATGTCGAGCATCATGCGGTCGGCGGGTATTTCGGTGACCGGCACAATGCTGTGTTCGGCGCCAGCCTTAAACTCCGCCGAAACAACCGCATCCACCGGCAGCAATATCCGGCAATTCGCGGCGGCCGCCCGCGTCATGATCTCGCGCGTCTGGTTCAGCATGTCGTGTTCGCACAGCGACTTCCCGACAGGAATGCCGTTGGCGGCGAGGAACGTGTTCGCCATGCCGCCGCCAAGGATCAGCTTGTCGACTTTCCCGATCAGGTTTCCGATCAGGTCCAGCTTTGTGGATATCTTGGCGCCCCCGACAAGGGCCACCAGCGGCCGCTCGGGTTTTTCCAGGGCCTTGGCAAGGGCGTTGAGTTCGGCCTCCATCAGGCGGCCGGCATAGGCAGGCAGGTGATCGGGGATACCCGAGACCGAGGCATGCGCCCTGTGCGCGGCGGAAAACGCGTCGTTGACAAACAGGTCGCCGAGCGACGCCAGCTCGCGCGCAAAATCGGGGTCGTTCGCTTCTTCGCCTTCGTGGAAGCGCAGGTTCTCCAGCAGCAGGATCTCGCCGCGCCGCAGGTCGCCGATCACGCGCTTTACGTCGTCGCCGACGCAGTTCGCGACGAACTTGACGGGTTCGCCCAGCGCGCATGACAGGTCGCCCACGACATGCTGCAACGAGGTCTCGACCTCGAAGGGTACCTTGGGACGCCCAAAATGGGAGATCACCACGACTTTCGCTCCGCCGCGGGACAGCTCGGCCAGCGTAGGCGCCAAGCGCGTGATGCGCGTGGTGTCGGTAACGACGCCATCTTTCGACGGCACGTTCAGGTCGGCGCGCACGATCACGGTCTTGCCGTCGACGTCGGCGTGATCGAGGGTCAGGTAATCAGTCATCGCGGCCTCACGAGATAATCAGGATAAACGCTCGATCAGGCTGGATGTATCCATCCTGCCGCCACCTTTGCGGCTTATCTCGTGATAAAACTCAAGCACCTCGGATGCAACAGGAAGCGCTGCGCCGTTGCGCGTGGCTTCTTCGACACAATGCTGAAGGTCCTTGATCATCCAGTCCACGGCAAACCCGAAATGGAACTGGCCCTGCAGCATGGTGGTGGCGCGATTGTCCATCTGCCACGATCCGGCCGCGCCCTTGCCGATGGCTTGCAACAACTTGCCGGTATCGAGGCCCGCGCGCTGGGCAAAGTTCAGCGCTTCCGCCAATCCCTGCACCACGCCCGCAATAGCAATCTGGTTCACCATCTTCGCCAGTTGGCCGCAGCCAGCGGGACCGATGTGCACGATCGTGGCGGCGTAAGCCCGCATCACCGGTTCGGCGGCGGCGAATGTTGCCTCGTCCCCGCCGACCATGGCAGACAGTTTGCCGGCTTCCGCGCCTGCCTGGCCCCCGGAGACTGGAGCATCCAGGAACCCGATACCGCGCTGGTGCGCAGCCTGGTACAAATCGCGCGCCAGCATGGCCGAAGTCGTGGTGTGATCGATCAGAACGCTGCGGGGATGCATCGCCGCTAAGCAGCCATCCGGACCCGTCGTGACGCTGCGCACGTCATCGTCGTTGCCGACACAGATCATGACGAAATCGGAGGCGGCACAGGCTTCGGTGGGAGTCGCGGCTAACAGTCCCCCGTTCGCGGTGCTCCAATTATCAGCCTTCGACGCGGTGCGGTTATACACCGTCACCTCGTGCCCGGCTTTGGCCAGATGGGCCGCCATGGGCGAACCCATGGCGCCCAGGCCGATGAAGGATACCTTCACGCCGTCAAGCCGCTTGTGCGATCGCGGCCTCTGCCTGCGAAACGGCCTTCTCGGCAGCCTCCAGTCCCATCGAAACGCCTTCGACGGGAATAATGGTGATGTCGGTCAGGCCGATGAAGCCGAGCACGGCCTTCAGGTAGCTATCCTGATGCTCGTAGGCTTTGTATGGCCCCTCGCTGTAAACGCCGCCGCGCGCGGCCACGATGTAAACCTTCTTGCCAGGAGGGACCAGGCCCTTCGGACCTTCGGCCGTGTAGTGAAACGTCGCGCCCGCGCGCACGATGTGGTCGATCCACGACTTCAACTGCGAGGAGATACCGAAATTGTGCATCGGAGAGCCGATCACGACGGTATCCGCATCCATAAGTTCCTTGACCGCCTGATCGGAGTTCGCGAGCGCGGCGGTCTGGGCATCCGAACGTCCCTCGGCGGGCGCATACAAGGCGCCGATGGTGAACGGATCGAGGTGAGGCAGGGATTGAGCGACCAGATCGCGGTGGATAATGGTGGCGTTCGCGTTTTCCGATTTCAGTTTCTCGACCAGCTTCGCTGATATCCTGCGGCTGTAGGAATGATCGCCGGTGGGGCTGGAGTCGATGTGCAGTATCTTCATGTTTCACTCTCCGTATGTTGACGGTGGCAAGGTATGGCGGAAGCAATCCACGGGAAAGACGGCACAAGAATGTGCCTTACGCCTGTACGGGACAGGGAACCGACGCTTTTGCAAATCCCTTCCACGGGTCGGTTTGCAGGGCAGCCAGGCGATCTCGTACCGTATTGATTGTGAAACCTCTTGGATCGGTCTTGGCCGACAGCTCGTCCCAGGTCAGCGGCGTCGCGACGGGAGCGCCAACCCTGGCGCGCGTCGAATAGGAGGCAACGGCGGTCGCGGTTCGGTCATTCCGCAGGTAATCGACAAAGATCTTGTTCCTGCGGCCTGCCTTGCTCATCACCGCGATGAACTTGTCCGGCTCGTTCTCCACCAGCCTGTCGGCGAAGCGATGGGCGAACGTTTTCACCACGTCCCAACCGCGCGTGCCGTCCAGAGGCGCGACGACGTGCAATCCTTTTCCCCCGGTCGTGCGCACGAAGGATTTCAGACCCAGTTTACCCAGCCGGTCGCGGCACAGGAAGGCGGCGCGCACGACCTCCGCCCAACCGACCGCCGGATCGGGATCGAGGTCGAAAATAACCCGGTCCCCATACTCGACATGGCTGCTGGGCGCGCCCCAGGGGTGGATTTCCAGGGCGCCGACCTGCACCAGCGACACGAGCCCCCTGATGTCGGAGATCGAGAAGAAGCTTTCCGCACCCTTGCCGGCGGGGTGGACGACGTGCAGGTCGTCGGGCAGGCTGGTGGCGATGTGCCGTTGGAAGAAACAGGGATGCCGTACGGGTTCGGGACAGCGCACGATGCTAAGC
>CALMVH010000234.1 GCA_937873165.1 uncultured Rhodospirillales bacterium | reverse complement strand
TTCTGCGAGTACCTCGCGATCGAGATGATCGATCCTTCGAATGGCATTGTCTTATTCGAGTCGTGTGTCGATTTCACCGCCGCCGACCTGGAAAAGGTTGCGGGCAGCGGCACGGCGGAACTGGCCGTGCTCGCCATCGACCATGTGAATGTGGGCGCCTATATCCGCAACACTATGGCGATTGATCGCAATGCCACCCGCGAGGATGCGCTGATCGACATCTACCGCGTGATGCGTCCCGGTGAGCCGCCGACTTTGGAATCCGCCGAGGCGCTGTTCAAGGTATTGTTCTTCGACCTGGAGCGTTACGACCTTTCCGCAGTCGGCCGCGTCAAGATGAACGCGCGCCTGAATTTCGCGACGGACGACCAGGTGCGCGTGCTGCGCAAGGAAGACGTGCTCGAAATCCTGAAAATCTTGGTCGCTCTGAAGGACGGCAAAGGCGAAATCGACGACATCGATCACCTCGGCAATCGGCGTGTGCGTTCGGTTGGCGAACTGATGGAAAATCAGTTCCGCATCGGTTTGTCGCGCATGGAGCGTACCATCCGGGAACGCATGAGCAGCGTCGAGATCGACACGGTCATGCCGCACGACCTGATCAACGCGAAGCCCGCGGCAGCCGCCGTGCGCGAGTTCTTCGGCTCGTCGCAGTTGTCGCAGTTCATGGACCAAACGAACCCGTTGTCCGAGATCACCCACAAGCGCCGCCTGTCGGCGCTGGGGCCGGGCGGCCTGACGCGCGAACGAGCGGGTTTCGAAGTCCGCGACGTGCATCCGACGCATTACGGCCGCATCTGTCCAATCGAAACGCCGGAAGGCCCGAATATCGGCCTGATAAATAGCCTTGCCACCTACGCGCAGGTTAATCAGTACGGCTTCATCGAGAGCCCATACCGCAGGATCGAGAACGGCAAGGTCACGCCCGAGGTCATCTACATGTCGGCCATGGAAGAGGGCCGTTACACCATCGCACAGGCCAATGCCGTGCTGGACGAGCAGGGCCGCTTCAAGGATGATCTTGTCGCCGCCCGGCAGAACGGCGACTACATGATGGCGCGGCCGGAGACGATCGACCTGATCGACGTGTCGCCGAAGCAGATTGTGTCGGTTGCCGCCGCCCTTATTCCGTTCCTCGAGAACGACGACGCGAACCGCGCCCTGATGGGCTCGAACATGCAGCGTCAAGCCGTGCCGCTAATGCGCGCGGACGCGCCGCTGGTCGGCACCGGCATGGAAGGCACCGTCGCCCGCGACTCCGGCGCCGCCATCACGGCACGCCGCACCGGCGTGATCGACCAGGTCGACGCAACCCGTATCGTCATCCGCGCCACGGAAGAGTCGAACGACAGCGCGCCTGCGGTCGACATCTATAAGCTGCACAAGTTCCAGCGCTCGAACCAGAGCACCTGCATCACCCAGCGCCCGTTGGTCAAGGTCGGTGACCAGGTAAAGGTAGGCGACATTATCGGCGATGGTCCTTCGACGGAACTCGGCGAACTGGCGCTCGGCCGCAACGTGCTGGTCGCGTTCATGCCGTGGAACGGGTACAACTTCGAGGACTCGATCCTGATTTCAGAGCGCATCGTGCGCGACGATGTCTTTACCTCGATCCACCTGGACGAGTTCGAGGTCATGGCCCGCGACACCAAGCTGGGCCAAGAAGAAATCACGCGCGATATTCCGAATGTTGGCGAGGAAGCGCTGAAAAATCTCGACGAAGCAGGTATTGTTTCGATCGGCGCGGAGGTCAATCCGGGCGACATTCTGGTCGGCAAGGTCACGCCGAAGGGCGAAAGCCCGATGACGCCGGAAGAAAAACTGTTGCGCGATTTTCGGCGAAAAGGCATCGGACGTGAAGGACACGTCGCTGCGCCTGCCGCCGGGCGTGTCCGGCACGATTGTCGAAGTGCGTGTGTTTTCGCGCCGCGGCGTCGACAAGGATGCGCGCGCGCTGCAAATCGAGCAGGGCGAGATCGAGCGCCTTGCAAAGGACCGCGATGACGAAAAGAAGATCCTTGAGCGGAGCTTCTACAATCGCCTGAAGGAACTTTTGGTCAACCAGAAGGCAACGGGCGGACCCAAGGGTTTCAAGGCGGGCACGAGCCTGACGGAGGCGGTGCTGGGCGAATACACGCATGGCCAATGGCGGCACTTCACCGTCGAGGCGCAGGACGCGATGGATTCCATCGAGGCCATGGGCCAGACCTTCGACCAGGCGATTGCGGACCTGAACCAACGCTTCGAAGTCAAGGTCGAGAAGCTGCAGCGTGGCGATGAACTCCCGCCCGGCGTCATGAAGATGGTCAAGGTCTTTGTCGCGGTGAAGCGCAAACTGCAGCCGGGCGACAAGATGGCGGGCCGCCACGGCAACAAGGGCGTGGTCTCCCGCATCCTGCCGCTGGAGGACATGCCTTACCTCGAGGATGGTCAGCCCGTCGACTTGGTGCTGACCCCGCTGGGCGTTCCAAGCCGCATGAATATAGGCCAAATTTTGGAGACGCACCTGGGTTGGGCCTCCGCCGGGCTTGGCAAGCAGATCGGGCAGGTAGTTTCCGACATTCAGGTCCAGAAGACTGCCACTGTCGCGGACCTCAGGCAGAAGCTGCAGACCATCTACGGCCCCGAGGAATGGCAGACCGAAATGGCCGGCTTGTCGGATGACGAGATCGTGGAGATGGCGGGCAACCTCGTCAAGGGTGTGCCCATGGCGACTCCCGTGTTCGACGGCGCGCACCAGGACGATATCGATCGCCTGCTCAGCATGGCCGGGCTCGACACCTCGGGTCAGGTCACCCTGACCGATTGCCGTACGGGTGAGCCGTTCGACCGCAAGGTTACGGTCGGCTAC
>CALMVH010000233.1 GCA_937873165.1 uncultured Rhodospirillales bacterium | reverse complement strand
GATATGCATCAGGCTGGCCGGCAAACCGGCCTTCACCAGCGCGTCGCGCAACAGCTGAATAGGTGCGGAATGTCCCGGCGATGGCTTTACCAGAACAGCGTTGCCAGCCGCCAATGCCTGAACCACCTGTACGCCCGGCAGGAACAGCGGGTAATTGAAGGGTCCGATCACCAGAACGGTACCATAGGGATCGCGCCGAACCTCCGTTTCGATGCCGCCCAGCCAGAACGGTCGCCCGCGTCCGCCAGGCCTGCGCGGCTTCAACAAGGCGGGCGCTTCTTGTTCGAGAAAGCGCATGGCGGCCAGCAGCGGGATCACTTCCATCGGCAGCGTGTCGGTAGACGTGCGCCGGCCCGGCAGTTCCACCGAACTGGCGAATGCCTCGGCCTGCTGCGCAATCTGCCGCCGCGCGCGCCCGATGATTTTCAGCCGGTCGCGCAGGGTGGTCCCCGCCCAGGCTTGCTGTGCAACGCGCATCAGGGGCTTAGAATATTCAAACATACCTTTGCGGCGCCTCGTTTTGATCTATGTCTAGCGCAATTTATGGGACCAGACTGTTTGGGGAACATGTCGCGCAAAAGAATTGTGGTGATCGGCGCAGGTCCAGGCGGACTTGCCAATGCGATGCTGCTTGGCAACACCGATGCCGACGTCACCGTGATCGAACGCCAGCCGGTTCCCGGGGGCCGCTCTGCGGCAATCCAGCAGGATGGGTTCCGCTTCGACACCGGCCCGACATTCTTCCTGTACCCCCGCGTGCTGTCCGAGATATTTTCGGCATCGGGCCACAACCTTGATCGGGAAATCGACCTGATCCGCCTTGATCCGCAGTATGAGGTCCGGTTCGAGACGGGCGAACGCGTCAAGGCGACGGGCGACATTCCGCGCATGATGGCGCAGATTGCCGCCTTCGCGCCCGAGGATGCCAAGAATTTGCCGGCATTCCTTGCCGAGAACCGCGTCAAACTGGAAGCCTTCCGCCCGATCCTGGAGCGGCCATTCAGTTCGTACGGCGCCTTGCTCGACCCGAAGGTGATCGCAGCGCTTCGCCACTTGGCTCCGACGCGCTCGGTAGACAAGGATCTGGGGCGTTTCTTCAAGGATCCCCGGACACGGCTGGCGTTTTCGTTTCAGAGCAAGTACCTCGGCATGTCGCCGTTCCGCTGTCCCAGCCTGTTTACCATCCTGTCGTTCCTCGAATACGAGCATGGCGTCTATCACCCGCGCGGCGGCTGCGCGGCGGTGATGGACCGGATGACGGCCCTGGCGTCGGAGGCCGGTGGCAGGTTCCGGTTTGGCGAGGACGTGACGAAGCTGCGCTTCGAAGGCCGGCGGGTGGTGGGCGTTGAGACCGCCCAAGGGTATTATCCAGCCGATGCCGTGGTGATCAACGCCGATTTCGCCCGCGCCATGCAACGGCTGGTCCCGAACGAACTGCGCCGCCGCTGGACGGACGCCAAGCTGGACAAGAAGCGGTACTCGTGTTCGACATACATGCTGTATCTCGGGATCGAGGGCAAGGTCGATAACCTGGAACATCATACGATCTTCCTGGCGGACGATTACCGGCGCAACATCGCGGAGATCGAGGCGCGAACCGCCCTGACGGAGGCGCCTTCGTTCTATGTGCAGAATGCCTGCGTCACCGATCCCGGCATGGCGCTCACCGGTCACTCCACGCTGTATGTCCTGGTGCCCGTGCCGCACAATGATCCCGGCATCATGTGGGACGCCACCCTGCGCGCCGCATACCGCGCGCGCGTGCTGAAGCGCCTGGAAACCATTGGCATCCGCGACATCGAGCACCGTATCCGGTTCGAAAAGACGATGACGCCCCGTGACTGGCAGGACGGGCACCAGATCTATAACGGCGCGACGTTCAACCTGGCCCATTCGCTGGACCAGATGCTGATGTTTCGGCCCAAGAACCGTTTCGATGAACTCGACGGCGTGTACCTCGTCGGCGGCGGCACACATCCGGGCAGCGGCCTGCCGGTGATCTTCGAATCCGCTCGCATCACAACGAGGCTGATGCAAGCCGATCTCGATCTGCAAACGAACCGGTCGTGGCGCGAGCACGTGGATGCGCCCGTATTCGATGAAACTCTGGAAGGGGCAGCACAATGAAGTCTGAATTGCCGGTCGCGGTTATTGGAAGCGGCCTGGGGGGTCTCGCCGCCGCCTCCACCCTCGCCAGCCGGGGTCACAAGGTTATCCTGTTCGAGGCCAACGACTGGCTGGGCGGCAAGGCCGCGCTGCTGGAGGAAGACGGCTTCCGCTTCGACATGGGGCCCACGATCCTGACGCTGCCCCGCGTGCTGGGCCGCATCTATGCGGAGGCCGGGAAAAACATGGAGGAATGCCTCGACCTGCGCCGGCTTGACCCGCAATGGCGCTGCTTCTTCGATGACGGCACCCGGCTGGACCTCAAGGAGTCTATCGACGGCATGTCGCAGGAGATCGAACGCTTCGCCGGCAGTAAGGCGGATGCGCAGGGCTACCGCGACTTTCAGAAATTGTCGGAGACCCTTTACGACATCTCGGAACGGGTTTTCTTCTGGAAGTCGCTGCATGGCGTCATGGATACCTTGGATTTCAAGGGCACCGCCGCCTTGCAGGGGCTGAAGGATTTCTCCCGCCTACGCATGGGAGCCACCGTGGCGAGCACCATCCGCGACAAGGTCAAGGACAAGCGGGTCGCGCAGATGCTGGACCATTTCGTGCAGTATGTCGGCTCGTCGCCGTACGAGTCGCCGGCCGTGTTGTGCAGCATCGGGCGCATGCAGACCGACGACGGCATCTGGTATCCCATGGGCGGCACCCGCGCGGTGGCGGAAGGCCTTGCCGGGCTGGCAGGGGCGCAGGGCGTCGAGATCCGGACGAGATGCCCTGTGTCGGACATCGAAACTGAAAACGGGCGTGTCAAGGCGATCCGCACGGGAGGCGGCGAGGTCATACCGGTGGCGGCCGCGGTTTCGAACATGGACGCCGTGCGCACCTACCGCGAGCTGGTGGGCGGAACCGCAAGGGCGAAGTTCGACCGCCTGCGCGCCTACGAGCCCGCCTGTTCCGGCGTCGTGCTGTATCTGGGGCTGAACAAGCGCTACGATCACCTGTTGCACCACGATTTCGTGTTTTCGCGCGATCCGGAAGAAGAGTTCGACTATATCTACCGCCGGGGCGAACCCGCGCCCGATCCCAGCTGCTATATCGCCGCGCCTTCGGCAACCGATCCCAGCGTCGCGCCCGAGGGGGGAGAGGCGCTGTACGTGCTGGTGCATACCCCTTACCTGCGCCCGGGACAGGATTGGACGGCGATGCTGCCGGGATATCGCCAGACGATCCTCGACAAGCTGAAGCGCACGGCGGGCATGACGGATATCGAAAGCCGCATTGTGTTTGAAAAACACCTGACGCCGCAGGACATCAACGATCGCTACCGCGTGCTGAATGGCGCCATCTACGGATTGACCAGTCACGGACGCTGGCTGGGTGCCTTCAAGCCGGGCAATCGCAGCAAGCTTGTCAAGGGGCTGTACCTGGCGGGCGGCGCCGCGCATCCCGGCCCCGGCATGCCGATGGTCATGATGTCGGGCTGGATTGCCGCCGATACGCTGGATACCGACCTGCAGGGCGCCACGCGCGCAGCCGCGTAACCATGTCGCGGAGCGAACAGGCGGAACGATTGTTGCGCCGTCGCTCCCCGCTGGCGATCCGCTTTTTCTCCTATCAGTTTGCCTTGGAACTGCGCCGCAGCTTTCAATCCGTGCGGCTTTCACAAAGCGGCCCTGTCCCTGCCCTGCCGGACGGACCGGTTGTTGTCTACTCCAACCATCCGTCCTGGTGGGAAGCCGTGACGTATGTGTATGTCGGCAGCACGCTGTTTCCGACCCGTATCGGGTACGGGCCGGTGGCCGAAAAGCAGTTGAAGCGATATCCGTTCCTGGACCGCCTCGGCATCTTCGGGATCGATCTGGAAAGCTACGCCGGTGCGGCGCGCTTTCTGTCGGTCGCGCGCCAATTGTTCCTGGAGCCGGGCTCCGTGCTGTGGATCACGGCCGAAGGCGCGTTTACCGACGTACGTGCCCGTCCCGTGGTGCTAAGGCCCGGCATCTCGCATCTGGCGGGCGTGGTACCGCGCGTCGCGTTCGTGCCGCTTGCGATCGAGTATGTGTTCTGGGACCAGAAGCGGCCCGAGCTGCTGCTGCGTTTCGGTTCGCCCGTCACAGCCGACGGGCGATCGAGGCGGCAATTGCATCGCCGGTTGGAAGCCGCGCTGGAAGGCACGATGGACGCGCTGGCACAGGAGGCCATGTCGCGCGAACCGTCCCGGTTCAGAACTCTGATGGATAACCGCCGTGGTATCACGCCCGTCTACGATACCGTTCGACGAGTCCTGTTCTGGATGAACAAGACGCCCTACAATCCCCTGCATGGCGCATGACGATCCTGCTGGCGACCATGCTGGTATTGGCCGCATTGCCGTTCGGGGTCGCGGTTATCAACCTTCGCCTTCTGAAGCCGCCGCTAGCCGGCAGCCACCCGCGATCTCGGGTGTCCGTGCTGATCCCCGCGCGCAACGAGGCACCAAATATCCAGGCTGCCATCCAGTCGGTGCTGGCCAACGGTCATCACGACTTCGAAGTGCTGGTGCTGGACGATCACTCGACGGATGCGACCGCCTCCATTGTCGATGCCATGGCTGCGCTCGACCGGCGCGTGGTCTTGCATCGTCGCCTGTGCTGCCTGCCGGCTGGTGCGGCAAACCCCATGCCTGCCACGTGCTATCCGGCCTTGCCACGGGTGAACTGCTGATGTTCGTCGATGCCGACGTGCGCTTGTCCCGCGACGCGCTTGTTCGCCTTGACGGTTTCATGGCCGCACGCCCGCACGTGGGCCTCGCCAGCGGCGTGCCGCGGCAGGTCACGGGCAGCCTGGCGGAGCGGCTGGTGATCCCGCTGATCAATTTCCTGCTGATCGGCTACCTGCCGCTCTGGATGATGCGGCGATCTCCCGCGCCGGGCTACGCGGCCGGATGCGGCCAGTTGATCGTGGCACGGCGGGAGCCGTACCTGCGGGCCGGAGGCCACGCGTCGATCCCGATGACCATGCATGATGGGGTCAAGCTGCCGCGCCGCTTTCGCACGCTGGGCATCATGACCGATCTTTTCGACGCCACATCCATCGCCACATGCCGGATGTACGCCGGCCGCCGGCAGGTCTGGAACGGATTTTCAAAGAACGCCAGGGAAGGCATGGCAACGAAGCGCGGCCTGCCGGTCTGGACGGTGCTGCTGGGCGGGGGACATGTGCTGCCCTTTGTAACTTTGACAGCGCTTGGTTTTTCGGGCGCAGGCGGTATGCCCGTTACCTTCGCAGCCGCCGCCTGTGCCTTGTCATGGGCAGCTCGCGTGGCGACCGGAGTCCGCTCTGGCAACTCACTGGCCGGAATGGTGCTTCACCCGGTTGGCGTGACGGTTATGCTGGCGATCCAGTGGTCCGCGCTCCTGCGCCTTGGAAACCGCCAAACCGCTTGGAGAGGCCGAACCTACTTCCAAGGCTGACGCGTCGCGGCCGGAGCCGCTACGCCTGCCTGTGAGTCTTAGTGGTTCTTTTCGTGCGGGGCGTGCTCGACCTTGGCGCCCGCCGCCTTCAGTTCCTCGAACTCGGCTTCGGAGATGTGGTGTTCCGTACCGGGATTGTGCGCATGGTGATCTGTCACGGCGAAGTGCTTGCCTTCACGAGTCCAGATCACGAGATTGTTGCGGCCGAGTGCGTCGGTGAATGTCTTGTTCATGGCGGCACACTGCCAGATGGAGTCCGTTACGGCAACACTCTAGCGGGCGGTTGCCTGAGCGGCGTTGAATCGTGCCTTGGCCTGCGCGATCAGCAGGTGAGCCTCCGGCTCGCCCAGACCGCGTGTCGCCGTCAGGCAGTCGTGCAATTCGCCTTCCGTGTAGCCTGTGGGGTTCTCGCCAGAATCATCTGAATGAACCACAAGATCCGTCCAGTTCAGCACGACCAGCTTGAACCGCGCTGCGCCGGATGACTCAGCGATCTGTTCGACTTCCAACGCCGTCGTCATGCCATCCTCCACTCCGGTGAAGGCGGCAGGATCTCATAAATTTCTTAATTCTTTGGGACCACCAAGCGTTATTTCGGATCGCGCCCAAAGTCCTCTCGCAAATCGTTCTTGGTGGCTTCCAGCGTTTTGCGCTGTTTGTCGGGAAGAGTCTTGCCGGCCCGATTGATGTAGAAATTCAGCATCGACATGGCGGACTGGAACGGGCTGGCCTTGCGCCGCCCGCTGGTTTCGGCCGAAAGTTTAAGAGATCGCGCGATCTCCTCGGCGCTGCCGGATTTAAAGACATCCTTCTGCACGTCCATCGCATTGCTGGTCTCGTTCACATGCGCGGACCAGCGGTTTACCCTGCGTTTTCCTGCCATGTCTTCCTCCCTGCCTCCACAGCGAACAGACGCCCACCCTCCGAGTTCCGTCCGGTTCAGGAACACAGCTTCGTCCGCTTAGCCGTTGCTTCATTGGTCGTAGTCTACGCTGATTGCTCTGTCGCTTGCGCGGGGGAGATGATATGGCGGGTCGCAAACAGCGTTACAGGACCTTTCGCGAGGCGATCGCCCGACCGTGACCACTACCGAAACATCCCCTTTCGACTATGCTGGACGGCTCCTGGAACTGCGGGTACCCGGGAAAATGGTTCTGGCAGGCGTGAGTTTGTTTGCTCTGGTCGTGGTGCTGTCTTTCGCATTCCTGTGGCACGATGCGGCCAACCTGCATGTGGTCGAAGCGGGTGCGTTGTACCGGTCGGGTGAACTGAACGGCGCCGTCCTGGAAGCGACGATAGTTCAGGACGGGATAAAATCGGTAATCAACCTGGAAGGCGCGCGTCCGGGCCGGGACTGGTACGAAGCCGAACGCGCCCTTTCGCAGCAGCACGGCATCGCGCACTACGATTTCCCCCTGCATGCGACCTCCACGCCGTCTCCCGCGCAGGTCAATGCCCTGGTCGACCTGATGCGATCTGCGCCTAAGCCGATGCTGGTTCATTGCCGCAGCGGCGCGGACCGGGCGGGACTGGCAGCGGCGCTGTACCTTTCGAAGCTGCGGCACCGGGATATCGCAACGGCCGAGGCCCAGCTTTCATGGCGCTACGGCCATTTTCCCTACCTCGGCAGCGCGACCCGCGCCATGGACGACGCGTTTACCACCGCCCGATCGCCGTAATCGGCCATCATCTCCGGGTACAACGTTTCCCGAAAACTATGGTTATTGTTTGATACCACGATACAATGATCGTGGGTCCAAACCGGCGGCAAGAGAGTCCATTCATGTTGTTAAACCATATGCCGTCCGGTCGGGAAGCTTGCCCGCTTCAAGGCATCCTCGAGCGCATCGGCAGCAAGTGGAGCCTGCTTATCATCATGCAGCTAAGCGAGGGATCACTGCGCTTCAGCGAATTGAAGCGCAGGATCGACGGCATATCGCAGCGGATGCTGACCCTGACGCTACGGACCCTGGAGCGCGATGGCTTGGTCGGCCGGACTGTAACGCCGACCGTTCCGCCGCGCGTGGATTATGAACTGACCGAACTCGGCCAAACGCTCCTGCCACCGGTTACCGGTCTCTTGAACTGGGCCCGCGTTAACCTGGGTGTGGTGGAGCACGCGCGTGCAAAATACGACCACGATGGCAATACAAGCGATCTGGCATTGCCGATCATGGCAAAGGCTGGCTGATCCTCGGTTCGGCTATTCCTCTGCCCGGAAGGGCGAAAGCGTCAACAGTTCTTCGCGCTCCATAACCCGTGCCCGGCGCTCCTGCACGAGGAAATGCGCCACCGCCTCACGCAGGCCCTCGTGCTCGATCCAATG
>CALMVH010000232.1 GCA_937873165.1 uncultured Rhodospirillales bacterium | reverse complement strand
ACCTGGAGCATGACGAGCTGGCGGGTGAAAACGCCTCGGACCTGATGAAGTCGCGCCTGGCTTTTGCCAGCAGCATCAAGCACAACCCCCGCCTGTTCGTCGCGCTTGAAACACTTGCACCTGAGCTGGCGCATCGCATCGAGGGCCTTGCCGGATAAGTTTAGGGAACATGATCCTTGCCTAATGGTTACCGAATGATTAATGCCAGATGTCTGGTGTTCAATTATTCGGGATTTTGGCATGCTTGCCTGGGGTACGGGTCTTCTTGTTGTGGCGATCTTGGCCGCGATCGTTGCATTTTCCGGTTTTACGGCGGCGCTCGCCGGACTTGCCAGCGTCGTGTTCGTCATCGCTCTAGGCGGCTTCGTGACGCTTGCGATGCTCGACACAAGCCGCAAGGGTTCACGACCGTTTGTGAACTAGCACCCCAAACTTTCCTCATCCGGGATCGGTAAGATCGATTGAGCGGATCAAGACCGCGTCCATCGGAATGAACGAGTCGGACTCTACTCCACGATCAGCCTTTCTACATGATCCATTGTATCGGCTTCGGAAGCCGGCTTGTCCCAGCGGATGCGCTTGATGCGCGGGAAGCGCATTGCGACTCCTGATTTGTGACGGTTCGAGCGGTTGACGGCGTCGAACGCGACCTCCAGCACCAGTTCCTGGCTGACCTGCAGGACCGGTCCAAACCGTTCAACGACATGGTTGCGGATCCATTTATCCAGTTGCACCAGTTCCTCGTCGGTGAAACCGGAATACGCCTTGCCGACCGGCACCAGTTCCAGCACCCCGTCGGTATCGGGCCGCCACGCGCCAAACGTGTAGTCCGAGTAGTACGACGACCGTTTCCCATGCCCGCGCTGCGCATACATCATAACGCAGTCGAGCGTCATCGCGTCGCGTTTCCACTTGAACCAGGGCCCTTTCGGCCGCCCCGGCACGTAGTGGCTGTCGCCGCGCTTCAGCATCAGGCCTTCGATTCCGTTCGCCCGGGCCTCGTCACGCAGCTGGCCGAGCGACTGCCACGAGTCGAACGCGATCATCGGCGAAAGATCCATCCGTTGCGGCTGAACCCGCGCATACCAGCCTTCCAGGCGCTTCCGGCGCTCGTCGAACGGCAGGCCGCGCAAATCCTCGCTGCCGTCGAACAGCAGGTCGTATAGCCGGACATAGGCCGGGTAGTCCTTCGCCATCTTCGCCGCGACCGTTTTCCGGTTCAGGCGCTGTTGCAGGTCGTTGAAGGGGGCAACTTCCAGCGCCCCCGAATCGTCGTGCCGCATCACCAGCAGTTCGCCATCCAGCACGGCGTCGAAGTCCAAGGCGTCGCGCATGTCCGGAAACGCCCCGCCGATCTCGTCACCGGTGCGCGAGAAGATGCGCCGGCTGCCGTGGCAGGCGGTTAACTGCACGCGGATGCCATCCCACTTCCACTCGGCGCGGTACTCGGTGGCGTCCAGCACGCGGATGTCCTCGTCCTCCAGCGGATGCGCCAGCATCAGCGGCCTGAAGGTGGCGCAGGCCGTGCTGTCCGGTTTCTCAGCCCTGCCCTCCATCCACGCGAATAGTGGAACGTACGGCGGTTCCAGCACGTGCCAAAGCTCCTCGATATCGTCGAGGCCCTTGCCCGACCAGTTCGCAAGCGCCGTCTTCGCCAGCCGGGCCGAGATGCCGATACGCAAGCTGCCGGTGATCAGCTTCAGCAGCGCATAGCGCTGGTCGGGCGAGCACGCGTTCAGCCAGCCTTCGATCAAGGCAGGCACCTCGGTTTTCTTCGCACCGTCCAGGCCCATGACCAGATCGGTGACGCTCGGCGGCGGTTCGTTGATGCCACGCGGACTGGGCCACAGCAGCGCCACCGTTTCCGCCAGGTCTCCAACATAGTCGTACGACCAGTCGAACAGGATCGGATCGGTGCGCTCCAGCGTCATCTGCTTGATCAGGGCGGGCTTGGCGCTGCGGATGTCCAGGCTGCCGGTCAGCGCGGCCATCACCCAGCCGCGCTCAGGATCGGGCGTGCCTTCCAGGTAAGCCTCGATCAGGCGCAGCTTGCCATTGCGCGAGGGCGTGAAGACAAGGCTGTCGATCAGCCGGGCAAAGCGGATCATCTGCTACTCTTTATTCCAACAAAGCCGACCATTCGCTGAACCGAATGAGTTCACGCTGATCAGTTGGACCAAGTCACCATATCAACTGAAAAAGAGATTGTAAAACAACGTAAAACAAGATAATACTTTTCTAAAGGTATTGATATCTTCAAGGAATAGTTCATGGCCAATCCAAGGATTTCTCCGCCTGTAGATCGTCCCTTGATCGCCACGATCGAATCACCGAATGGTCAGCGTGAGCAAAGGGAATTGCTCTCCATAAAAACGGAAAATACAGAGTATGCGGTTGGTCGAGGTGTAGGACCTACTGCACGCCTGCCGCACATCGACCAGTTCAGTGTGGTAAAGGTAGGCAATAAGGTACACGCTAAGGGGACCGCTTTCGGCCGTTTAGGACTGAAAGACGGCGAGGCCATGACGACAAGTGCACTGAAGTCTCTTCATTTCGAGTCGGGTCAGCCACTGCATCTGGATAAAGCCGCAGGTTTTAAAATTGGTTTCAGCTATGGCGCTCCGTCTAAGCCGCAGGCGTCTCCAACCTTGGCGCATCGCGCTTCGGTCACGTTGCCGCATGATCGAGCGATCTCGGATCCTGCTGAGGCAAAGGTAAGTTCCGCATTTCGCCGAGCCTTCAAGATCGGATAATTGTATTCAGAATAAGTCACACGGCCTCGTTCAGCAATACGCCGTTTGCGCCCTCATCTTCCTCGAAACCGACTAGGGCCAGCGCGCGGGCCTTGTACCCCTTGGCGATGGCGGCATGCTTCAGCGCCTCCTCGCGCCCGTGCGTGATCCACACCTCGGGTGCTGCCACGTCGTCGATGGTCTGCAGCAGTTCCGGCCAGTCGGCGTGATCGGAGATGATCAGGGGCAGTTCCGCGCCGCGCTGGCGGGCGCGCTGGCGGATGCGCATCCAGCCCGATGCCATGGCCGTAACGGGATCGGGCAGGCGGCGCGACCAGCGGTCGTCCAGCGCGGAAGGCGGACACATCACCACCTGCCCCGCCAGTTCCTTCTTGTCCTTGACTTCCGATACGCGCCGCCACGGGCCTAGGGCCACCCCCAGTTCCTCGTACAAGCGGACCAGCGACACCATCGCGCCGTGCAGGTAGATCGGGTTTTCCCAACCCGCTAACCTTAACAGCTTCATGACGCGCTGCGCCTTGCCAAGCGAGTACGCGCCCACCAGATGCGCGCGTTCGGGGAAGGTCTTGAGCGACGCCAGCAGCTTCGCGATCTCGTCATCCGTCGGCGGGTGGTAAAAGACGGGCAGGCCGAACGTCGCTTCCGTAATGAATACGTCGCAGGGAACGGGTTCGAACGAACGGCAGGTCGGATCAAAGCGGCGCTTGTAGTCGCCCGAAGCTACGATCCGGCAGCCGCCATGCTCCATCAGGATCTGCGAACTGCCCAGCACATGCCCGGCAGGAAAATAGGTCACGGCGACATCGCCGATGCGCTGCGTTACGCCGTAGGAAATCGGCTCCAGCACGGCCCCGGCATTGGCCCCGTAGCGCGCCTTCATGATCGCCAGTGTTTCGGGGGAGGCCAGCACGGCCTGGTTGTTGGGCCGCGCATGGTCGGCATGTCCGTGCGTTATCACGGCCTTGTCCACCGGCCTTACCGGATCGACATAAAAGTCGCCGGGTTCGATATACAAACCCTTGGGCGTAACCTGAACCCAGTTTTCAGCTTTCTTCATGATACCGATATGGCGCGGTCGGACGGGGGCTCAATCCTGAAACCGGCCAGCGCTTCCGTTACATCCCGCACGACGTCATCCCACGCGCCGGGCGCTTTTTGCCGGAACAGCCGGACCGACCCGTACCAGGGAGAGTCTTCGCGATCCAGAAGCCAGCGCCAGCAGCCATCGTAGCGGGACAGGACCCAGACGGGTGCGCCCAGGCCACCCGCCAGATGCGCAACGGCCGTGTCAACGGTGATCACCAGATCGAGGTTCATGATAATAGCCGCCGTATCGGCGAAATCGGTCGCATGGTCCATGACGTCGATCAGGTCCAGACCCGCCGGCGGGTCTGTGGCCTGCTTAGCCGGCAGTCCCTTTTGCAGGCTGACCCAGGCGATACCCTGTACCCCGGCCAGCGGCGCGAAGCAGTCCAGCGATAGGCTGCGCCGCTTGTCGGCGAGGTTGGCGAGGGGCTCGTCGAGACGCGGATCGCCCGCCCAAACCAGGCCGACCTTAAGCCGGTTCGACAACCGCTTGCCCTTGCCATCCGCTGCCTGCGCCAGGCAGCTACCCCACAACGCCACACGTGACGGCGGCACAGACAGATAGGGCGTGCCGACAATCGACTCGAGCGTCGTGCCGGAGCGCTCGGGCAGGCTCATCAGGCTGACATGCGCGGCAAACGGCATGGACTGGAATATCTCACCCCGCCTGCCATCGATACGCGGCACGATCCTGATGCGGGGATGGGAGAAACTTTCAAGCATCAGCCGTTGCAGCGGCTGGGGAACTTCGAAGATGACATCATGGCCTTTATCCGCAAGCACCGGCACGTAGCGGCAGAACTGCAAAGTATCGCCAAAGCCCTGCTCCGTAACCACCAGCAGGCGGCCGTTCAGCGTCTCGGGCAACGCGTCCCTCCAAACAGGCTGGGCGAAACCCCGGTCCAGATCGTCCTTTTGCAGGTAAACGTGCCGGTACTCGTAGTCGGCCCATCCCTCCCGCAGCCGTCCCAGCAGCAACAGCACCACCCCGCGCGCGTACCGCGCCGCCAAAAGTTCAGGATTTTGCGCGATCACCCGATCGTAAAGTTGTAGCGCGTGGTCGAGCTTGCCGCAGCGCATCAGCATCTCGGCATGCAGAAGCCGATTGAGGGGATGGATGCTGTCGTCCAGCCGCTCCAGCACGTCCAGCGCTTCCGGCCAGCGGTCCAGGCTGGCATAGGCATTGCCCAGCGCGGCCCCTATGTCCGCGTTGTCCGGAAACCGGGTTCTTGCCTGGAGCAGCTTTTCAAGTGCCTCTTCGCACCTGCCGCATCGCAGCAGGATAAAGGCCCGGTTAGCGAGGCTGGCGGGATCGGACTGTCCGGTTTGCTCGCGTACCAGCGTCTCCGCCCGATCGACATGCGCCAGCGCCGCGTCGAACTGGCCGAGCTCCTTGCGGGCGCTTGCCAAACGGTTCCACATTACCGCGTTGTCTGGCTCGATGCGCAGGATGCGTTCGTACCAGCCGGCGGCATCGCTGTGACGGCCCAGGCTTTCCAGCAGGAGCGCCACGTCCGCCATCACAGGCACATTGCCGGGAGCGGCCTGGTCGAAGGCCTGCAGGGGCGCGAGCAACTCGCTGGTCCTGCCCAATTTCCGCAATGTCCGCAGCAGGTTCTGCAGCGAGGCAGGCTGCGCCGGGTCACGGTCGAACGCCTTGCGAAACCAGATCAAGGCTTCGTCCAGCCGTCCAAGCTGCGCAAGCGCCACGCCGAGGTTGCTCATGGCGCGCGCGAAGTCGGGAACAAGTGAAAGTGCGGCCTCATAGGCGTCGATTGCTTCGGCAAACCGACCTTTGCCCAGCATCGCATTGCCTTGCTGGTTCAATAAGTCGGCGTCTGCCATTACGCCGTCTGGCTCGACCGTTTCGTTAGGGTATGCGGTCACGTTGGTTGAGCCTACTCTATCGAGTTTCGAAGAGTACCCTGAAACTCTTATCTACTACGTTAGGGTACTCTTTGGTATCGTATGGCGACTTAAAAGCCTCGGTGATTACGTCTTTAAGCTGATCTCCAACTATAGGAAATTCTCTACCGGTCGCCTCTTTGAAGCGCTTCAATCCATTTTCAAGAGCTTTTACATCTATAACAAACACTTTATAACACATTCCCGGGTTATCAGAACTTCGTTCTATGACATTGCCACCAAGTACTGCAAGGAAATATTTTCCGACACGAAGTGTATATTGAAGCGACATTACGTCACCATTACCGATGATCATATCGCCAACGGTTCTATTTTGAGTTAACTCGATATCCCGCGACCGATCAATCGTTCGAAACGGGTACAGTGTACACTCAAAGGCCATCTACTTCGGTACCTTGATCACATCACCGCGATCAGCCGTGCGACGACCGTGGCGACCGCGACCGACACGTCGTGCGCAAAGGCGGGAAAGTGATAATGGCTCTGGGTACCCGCCAGGTCGCTGACGCCGCGCACGATCAGGAACGGCGACTTGAACCGCTCGCATACCTGCGCCACCGCGCCGCCTTCCATCTCCACCGCCAGGGCGCCATAGCGGAACGCCAGCCGTTCGCGCGTGCGCGGGCAGTTCACGAACTGGTCGCCGGTCACGATGGTGCCGACATGCGACTTCGGCAGCCGGTACTCGCCGCCCGTCAATTCGCGCGACAAGGGCGGCAGGTCGAAGCCCTTGAGCGCGCGCTTGACCTTGTCGCTCAATTTCTGATCGAGGTCATAGCCGATCTTGCCTTCGTTGCCCGGCAGCGGCAGGACGCCGGGATGGAACGGCACCACGCGCGTATCGATGATGGCGCCGTAGTCGTGCTGTACCACCCGCTTGGCGACCACAACGTCGCCAATCCCGATGGCGGGGTCCAGCGATCCTGCGACGCCGGCCATCACGATCGTGCCGCAGTAGAATTCCTGGATCAGCGCCATGGTGGCAATTGCGGCGTTCACCTTGCCGACGCCGCTGCGCATCATGACGACCGGCTTGCCCTCGATCACGCCGTGCCGCAC
>CALMVH010000231.1 GCA_937873165.1 uncultured Rhodospirillales bacterium | reverse complement strand
CTCCGCTGGTGGGCGTGGACCGGTGGCTTGCTGGGCTTGATTTACGTGTTTGCGATGCTGCTATTTGCGGAAAAGCTGGGGTCAGGCTTGTTCGGCGCGCTGACCCTGTCTGGCAGCATCGTGACGGCGGTCGTGCTGGATCATTTCGGATTGGTGGGCTTCAAACGACATACGGCAGGGATAGGCCGTATGCTAGGCTGCCTGCTGATGATCGCGGGCGCGGCGCTGATTGCCCGGTTCTAAAGCGGTACGGTTCTTGCATCTGCCTTGGCAAACCCGTTCCAAGGAGTCTTCATGTCATCGATCAGCGCTCTTTCCACCAACAACATGCAATACCTGATGCAGCAGGCCCAGGCCGCGCAGTCGCGTCAATCCTACAAGTCGCAGACCTCCGGCAGCTTTGCCTCCGCCCTCAGCGGCACGGCCTCTACTACGGCGGCTGCGGGCGCGGGCGATCTGTCCTCCGCGACCATGTCGAGCCTCGCGAACGGCATGTCGTCGACCGCGGGCGTGCAGGCTGCCAGCACCAGCGCCGCAAGCCTGTTGAACATGCTGGTCTGACTTGTGGGTTCAGGCGGGGCATCGCCTGACGGTGCCCGCCGCCCAGCGATTTAGCGAACGCGGGACCTGACTACTTGCCAGTCGCGTCCGAATTCTGGTTCCTGTCCGGATGACAGCAACCCAAATTCCTTCCCCCGCCGCTCCGGCTTTCCGCATTGTCCTGCCGGGACTGATGACGGCGCTCGTGCTGGCGGCGCTCGACCAGAACATCGTGTCGCCTGCCTTGCCGCGCATTGTCGGCGATCTAGGCGGCCTGTCGCTGCTCAGCTGGGTGGTTACGGCGTTCATGGTCGCCTCGACCGCCGTGGCGCCCTTGTACGGCAAGTTAAGCGACATTTACGGGCGCAAGCCTGCGTTCTTTACCTCCATCGGGATTTTTTTGGCGGGATCGGCGCTATGCGGGCAAGCGCACACTATTGCAGAGTTGATCGGCTTTCGCGCCGTTCAGGGGCTGGGCGCGGGCGGGTTGATCACGCTGGCGCAGACCACCATCGCCGACCTAGTTTCCCCGCGAGAACGTGGGAAGTACCAGGGAATGTTTGCGGGCGTTTTTGCCTTCTGTAGCGTTGCGGGCCCGGTATTGGGTGGCTTGATCACCCAAGAAGCCTCCTGGCGCTGGATTTTCTACGTCAACATTCCGGTTGGTGTCATCGCCTTGGCGCTGCTGGCCCGGGGATTGCCGCGCCGCATTGCGAGCACCGTTCGGCACCGCATCGATTTCGAGGGCGCAGGCCTGGTGATCGGCGGCACTGTCGCGGCCCTGACACTGGTCAGTTGCGGCGGCTCCCAGTTTCCCTGGGCGTCGATGCAATCGGCAGCGTTGCTGGCGGCGGCGGTTATCTGCTTCGGCTTGCTGGTGCCTGTGGAGCGCCGCGCCGACGAGCCGATCCTGCCGCCCGCGCTGTTCCGCGACAAGCTGTTCGTGCGCGCCGTCACGGTGGTGGCCCTCAGCATGATGGCGATCTTCGGCACCGCGACGTTCTTGCCGCTGTTCTTTCAACTGGAACTTGGCGGCACGCCCTTGCGCGCCGGGCTGATGATGACGCCCATGATGGCAGGCGTCATTGTTGCCTCGGCGCTGGGCGGCCGCGCGGTATCGCGGCTGGGCCGGTACAAGATATTTCCGATCGCAGGCCTGGCGCTGGCGACGGTCAGCCTCGCCGCCGTGGCCGGCATGGCTCGGTATTTTCAAACGGCAACGGGCATCGAGTTTGCGCTGGTCACCACTGGGCTGGGCTTGGGGCTGGTAATGCCGAACCTGACGACCGCCGTGCAAAACGCCGTACCGCGCGAGTCGATGGGGGTCGCGACCAGCGCCCTTGCGTTCTTCCGCTCGGCCGGGGCGGCGCCGGGCGCCGCCGTTTCGGGTGCAATCCTGAATGCCCGCCTCGCGCACGACATTCCGGCCCTGGCGCATGACAGCCTGGTCAGTATCGCCGCTTTGGCCGAGCCCGAGCGCGCGCTGATCCACTTGGCCTACCGGCATGCCTTGTCGCTGGTGTTCCTGGGCGCGGCTGGACTGGCGGCTGTTGCCTGCGCCATCGCGACCACCGTGCCGGAACTGCCGTTGCGAGGGAAGGGTTAGGGCTGGATGACCCTTCATTTCCCCGCTCAGCCCTCACCGCTCGATGCCCCTCACGCGGCAGGCAAGCTGGCGCATCTGCGCTATGTGCACGATAACAAGCCTGGCATCACGCGCCGGAAAGCGCCGGGCGGTTTCGCTTACTTCCACCCCGATGGCGCAGCTGTGACCGACGAGCCGACGCTCACCCGCATTCGCCTGCTTGGCCTGCCGCCTGCTTATGAAGACGTGTGGATCTGCCCCATCGCGAACGGCCACCTGCAAGCGACGGGGCGCGATGTACGCGGCCGCAAGCAGTACCGGTATCACGCCAACTGGCGCACGGTGCGCGATGCCGCCAAGTACGACCGCATGATGGCGTTTGGCGCGGCCTTGCCCGGCATCCGCCGCCAGGTCGATGCCGACCTGCGCCTGCGCGGCCTGCCGCGCGAAAAGATCGTGGCGGCCATTGTGCACCTCCTGGAAAAAACCTGCATCCGCGTCGGCAATGACGAATACGCCCATAGCAACGAATCCTATGGCCTGACGACCATGCTGGAGCAGCACGTCGACGTGACGGGTGCCACCGTGCGGTTCAAGTTCCGCGGCAAGTCCGGCAAGGATCACGACGTAGCCCTTCGCGATCCGCGCATGGCGAAGCTGATCCACCAATGCCAGGAATTGCCGGGCCACGACTTGTTCCAGTACGTCGACCACGAGGGCACGCCCCACCACATCCACAGCGGCGACGTAAACGATTACCTGCACCGCGTCACCGGGCAGGATTTCACCGCCAAGGATTTTCGCACCTGGGCCGGCACTATTTTCTGCGCGTTGTGCCTGGCCGAAGGCGAAGCCGCGACGACCAAGACGCAGGAAAAGCACCTGATCGCCGCCGCCATCAAGCGCGTATCGCAGCAACTGGGCAACACACCCGCCATCTGCCGCAAGTGCTATGTGCATCCGGCCGTGATCGAAGCCTTCCAGGCGGGCGCGATGGTCCTGGAGAGGGCCGTCGAAACCTGCCAGGCCACCCACCGCAAGCCCTATACGGGCCTGACCGGCGACGAGGCGGCGGTTCTGAAGTTCCTGACCGGTCGCATGACGAAGTAGAACCGCTTCGCCGTGCATCCATGCAGCCATCCATACCGAGGAACAAGGCCGCACGGCTTATGTTTCGGAAATCTTGCCCAAGTTCCTGCAAGGCCATGATTTATTAGGTACGGATGATCTGAATGCGCTGATTACGGGCGGCATGGAACGCATCTGCGACGTGCCGGTCCTGCACCTTGATCCGTCGGATCGGGCTCATTGGCTGGCAGGTATCAAGACCATTCTAACGCGTGTGGATTGTACGGCCATGTATGAACTGGCTTCGCGGGCCGATGCCGAAGCCTGGGTCTACGCGGTCGGGCAATACGCCACCGCTCGCCACCGGGGCAGGTCGGATTACGACAACGGGATGGTCTACTGGAGCAAAAAGTCGCGCCGGTCCTCCCATAAGTTCTATCCCAAGGGGCGGGAGATGCTAGGCTCAGGACCTATTAATTAGGATTTCCAAGGTTGGTGAGATATGATTCCAT
>CALMVH010000230.1:1247-3683 GCA_937873165.1 uncultured Rhodospirillales bacterium | reverse complement strand
TCGTGCTGACGCTGCTGATGCTGTACTTTAACTATGTCATGTCTCTGATCATGACCTTAATGAAAGATCCGATCGGCAATGTCACGGACCAGCTGAACGCGGCAAGGGCGCAGTCGCCGGATGCCGTGCCTCAGTTCGCGCCGCAGCAGGGTCAGCTGCAGGCACCCGGCCAGCAGCCGGCTCGTTCACCGGTTGCCGCGCCTGCGGCTCCTGCCAACGGACAGGGCAAGCCGGTCGACGCCGACGCGCTGTTCCACTGACGGCAACGGGGGTTCCGCATGGTCATAGCCAAGAAATATCACCGCGACTTAAAGGACTTCATGCGCGACACGCGCACGCCTTACACGCGTGCCCGGGAAGCAGCCGAAGACCCGACAACCGCGACGATGGTCCTGGCGGTCAGCGGAGGCTTCGCCTTCTTCAATAAGTTCGGGCAGGAATTCGCCGATATCCTGCTGATCGTGAACACGCTGTACTTCTGGTGGTTTTCCCGGCGGACTTACCGTGCTCCCTTGAAGATGCCGGCCTTCTCGAAGGCGAAGGATCACGCCGAGAAAAGCAAGAAGCCTTCGGGCATCCTGTACCTCGGCAATGAAAAACCGGGCGGCGACGAGCTGTGGTTGAACGGCCGCGATGTTGGCACGCATATCCTGTTCCTGGGCACGACCGGTTCCGGCAAGACGGAAGGTCTGAAGTCGCTGGTATCGAACGCGCTGACCTGGGGGTCGGGCTTTATCTACATCGATGGCAAGGCTGATACCAACCTGTGGGCGTCGGTTTATGCGCTGGCTCGGCGTTTTGGACGGGACGACGATCTGTTCGTCCTGAACTACCTAACTGGCAACAGTGACCGTGGATCTGTTTCCAATACCATCAACCCGTTCACCACCGGCTCGTCATCCTACCTCACCAACCTGCTGGTCAGCCTGATGGACGAAGCCAAGGGTGAGAACGCGATGTGGAAAGGGCGCGCGGTGGCTCTGCTGGGCGCGCTGATGCCTATCCTGACGTTTCGACGCGACAAGCTGCACATCCCGCTGGACGTCAAGGTGATCCTGCACAGCCTGTCCTTGTCCGAGATCATCCGGCTTTCGCGCGACACGACCATCCCGGACAACATCCGGGGCGCGCTCAGCTCGACATACCTCGAAACCCTGCCCGGCTACATCGCCGCCGCGTTCGACGATGAAGGCAACGAGGCTCCTCCCGGGCCGAACGATCCGCCGCGCGATATGTCGACCGTGTCGCAACAGCACAACTTCTTGTCGATGCAGTTCACGCGCGCGCTGCAGTCGCTGTCCGGCGATTACTGGTACATCTTCGGCAACCAGGTTGCCGATGTCGTGATGCAGGATATCGTGCTGAACCGCCGTATTCTTGTCGTGCTGATTCCAAGTCTTGAAAAATCTGCGGACGAAGCGGCCAACCTAGGCAAGATCGTGACCGCCTCGATCAAGGGCATGATGGGCACGACCCTGGGATCAGGCGTCGAAGGCGACTGGGCGGGCGTGATCGACAACAAAATGTCGAACTCGTCATCGCCGTTCATGACCGTGTTCGACGAGGTGGGCTACTATGCCACCGCCGGCATGGCGGTGATGGCGGCACAAGCCCGAAGTCTCGGCTTTTCGCTGATCTTCGCCAGCCAAGATATTCCTTCCATGGAAATGCGTGTGAAAGAGGAAGCCCGCTCGATCACTGCGAACTGTAACCTCAAGATCTTCGGCAAGCTGGAAGAGTCGCTGGATACGCAGAACTTCTTCGAGAAAACGGTAGGCAGCGCCCTTGTCACCGAAACCAGCGGGATGTCGCAGGGCGGCGGCAGCGGTGGTCTTGGCACGAACTACTACGACCAGCGAAACGCCAGCCTGAATACCCGGGCCAAGGCGGGTTGGAGCGACCTGCGCGATCAGGCGGAGGGTGAAGTCCACCTGACTTGGCAATCGAAGGTCATCGCAGGGCGCTTGTTCTACGCCGCGCCGAAGCGGGTGAAAGCCATGCGCGTGCACCGGCTTCTGGGTATTCGGCAGGCGGAGCCCATGTCGCAGGCCGAAAACCTGATCATCCAGGCACTGAAGACCAATCTGCGCGATCCGCACTGGTCGATGGGATCGACCCTTACCCCTATCGAGGAGTCGCAGGAGATTTCAGCCCTGATGCAGGGGTTCCGCATGGCGCAGGATGGCGGACTGGATATGCGCCAGTCTGGCGCCATGGCCATTGCGGCGCTGGCCTATGCGATGCACCCGGAAGAGGCCTCGGAGGCCGAACAGATCGAAGACATGAGCTTTGAGGAAGAAGAAGCCGCGCTGGAGGGCGAGGATGATTTCGACACCTTGCTCGATTTCGATGGCGGCAGCATTTCGATGGGCGGCGAAGGTCTTGAAGCGTCCTATGATGAAGCGTCTCATGACGAAGGCGAAGCCTCCCTCGACA
>CALMVH010000230.1:245-1237 GCA_937873165.1 uncultured Rhodospirillales bacterium | reverse complement strand
ACATGGAGGAGCTGCTGCAACTGCCGAGCCCCGACCACGAGGTGGATGAAGTGCTGGCAGGCCTGGTCGTGCCATCGCGGTCGCGCGAGGATGCCGGGGCAACCTTGGACAACTTGATCGCATTGAACGACACTAGCCTTGCTTATGCGGGTATGGCGGTATCCGCCACGGGCAAGCTGTCGCCGCGGGTCGAGACGGCATTGCGCAACGCGGCTTATCGCCTTTCCAGCGGCCTCGACGCGGAAAGCGATATCGCGGCGCAGTAGGAACACGCCCGGCCTGTGGCCGTTGACTCGGTATCAACGGATAGGAGCGGCACATGTCGGATGAATTGAAAGACTTTCGGATTGCGGTCCTTGCGACGGATGGGTTCGAACAAGCGGAGCTGCTGGAACCCGTCAAGCAGCTTCGTGCCGCCGGGGCAGAGGTTGTCGTGCTGGCTCCCGAAGCTGGAAAGATCCAGGGCATGGAAGGCAACGAGAAAGGCCAGATGGTCGATGTGGAGCTGACCCTGGGCGAAGCCGAGGCAGACGACTTCGATGCGCTGGTCTTGCCGGGCGGTGTCGTTAACGCCGACGCGCTACGCATGAATCGGGACGCAATCGACTTCATCGAGCATTTCAACCAGACCGGTGAACTGGTAGCCGCCGTCTGTCACGCGGCGTGGTCGCTGATAGAGGCCGACATGGTGCACGGCCGCACCCTGACTTCCTGGCCTTCGCTGAAGACCGACCTGCGGAACGCGGGCGCGACGTGGGTCGATCAGGAAGTGGTCACGGATGGAAACCTCGTGACCAGCCGGAAGCCAAGCGATCTCGATGCTTTCTGCCGGGAAATCATCAATGTTCTGAGCCAGCAGGTCGACGGTTCCGAAATCGCAGCCTGATTGGTGCCGCTCACCCGTTTTTGAATGGTGGATGGAAAAATCGCTCGGTTGTGAGGATCGCCTCGGCATTGTGACCGAGGCGATCAAACTATTGAACAGATAGATG
>CALMVH010000230.1:0-235 GCA_937873165.1 uncultured Rhodospirillales bacterium | reverse complement strand
GGCCGGCTCGCGTACGCCTCGTGCGGTCGGGACCAGCGGCGAGGCATCGCCGTGCGCCGCGATCGTGATCATATCGGGCGAAACGCCGCGCAGGACGAGCGCATCCTTGACGGCTCGCGCGCGCAGGAGAGATAGTTTTTCGTTGTAACGATCCGTTCCAGACAAGGCGGCATTGCCGAAAACATTGATCTGGTGCGCATGCAGCCGCCGCGCCTCGGACACGACCGTATCAACC
>CALMVH010000229.1 GCA_937873165.1 uncultured Rhodospirillales bacterium | reverse complement strand
CCCTTGCGGTGACGCAGGCCGCGGTAGCAACCCAGATCCATCAGCCGCTTGATGTTCATTGCCACTTCGCGGCGCAGATCGCCCTCGACCTTGTAGTTCTGGTCGATGATTTCGCGGATCTTGAAGACTTCGTCTTCGCTCAACTCGTTGACGCGGCGTTCGGAGGCGATGCCGACCTGATCGCAGATCACCTTCGCCTGGTAAGGCCCGATGCCGTAGACATAGCGAAGCGCGATTTCCACCCGCTTGCCCGTCGGAATGTTTACACCTGCAATACGCGCCACGCCGTGCTCCCAATACGAAAGGCCCTGAACCCAGGGCGCAGAAATAACTTACCGGTTTTGCCGGAGGATGCCGCACTATAGAAAGCGCTGTTCCGGCGTCAATAGAAAACTCATGCGGCAAGGGCTGTCAAATACTGATATTCGACTCCCAGAAGTCGTTGCCATCGATCAAAAGCCTCGTTTCGGCCTCCGAAAAAACCGACGGCGACAACGCATATATGTAGTGCCGCGTTTCCGGGCGCTCGCGAAAGTTCATGGGGGCGCAGATCACGTTGAACCCGGCCGATTCGGCCAGCGCGGCAAAGGTCGCGCTTTCAAACGCCGACCACACCAGCAGCAATCCTTCGGAGGCCAGCGCGGCGCGGCAGGCGATCAGGCCTTCGCGCGTATACAGGAACCCGTTGGTTTCCTGCACCAGTGCCTCCGGACCGTTGTCGACATCCAGCGCGATCACGTCGAAGCGGCGGCCGCCTTGCAGCACGTGCGCGACGTCGGTCCGCTCGATGGTGGCGTGCGCAGGCAGGATCTTGCCTGATACGAACCGGTGGAACCAGTCGATGATCGCGGGTGAAATCTCGGCCACCACAATCGTCCCGCCATTGCGCATGGCGCGCGCCGCGCTTGCCAGCGTGTAGCCGAGACCAAGGCCGCCGATCAGGATCTGCGGCTGTGGGGTCCGCGCCAGACTGACGGCCAAACGTCCCAGCGCGTCCTCGGATTCATGCCACACGCCGCTCATCAGCTCGTACCCGTCCACGCGGACCATGTGCAGCCCGCCGCCTTCGTAAAGGTCCAGCGGCGTGCCGTTCAGATTGGCGCTATCCACGTGATTCCATTTCATGCGAAATGTTAAATCTTATTTCCGACGGGTATGCACCTTATAATGACTCAACGACCCGATGTTGTTATTATCGGCTTGGGTGCCATGGGCAGCGCTGCTTTGTACAAGCTTGCCAAGCTGGGTGTCCGACCGACGGGAATCGACCGGTTTCATCCGCCACACAGTTTCGGTTCGAGCCATGGAGAAACACGCATCACGCGCCAAGCCATAGGCGAAGGTGAGCATTATGTTCCTTTCCTCTTGCGCACCCATGAAATCTGGCGGGAACTGGAGGGTGAAACAGGCCAACGTCTGATGCTGGCAAATGGTGGATTGATCCTTACCCGGCCCGAGCCGCAAACGGGCGGCCGGCCGGGCTTCGTCCAAGCCACTATCAATGCGGCGCGCAAGTACGGGATAGCGCACGAAGTTCTGGACGCTGGCGAAGTGTCGGTACGCTTTCCTCAGTTACGATTACAGGGCAACGAAATCGCTTATTACGAGCCCGGCGCCGGAACGGTGTTTCCGGAAATGTGTATTTCCGCCGAACTTGACATGAGTCGGAAGCTGGGTGCCGACATCCGACTCGGGCAAACCGTTTTAGGTATCGAACAGGTTGGACAGAGTGTGGTCGTTACCACGGATAAGGAAAAGTTCACAGCGGGCACTGCGATCGTGTGTGCGGGGCCCTGGGTACCTGAATTAATGGGGGGCGAGTTCAAGCGGCACTTGACACTGCACAGGCAAGTCCTGCACTGGTTTCCAGCGTCGCGCCCTGCGGACTACGATCCTCAAAGATTTCCCGTGTTCATCTGGAAACACGGCAATGCTCCGCACGGAACCTTTTACGGTTTTCCACGCATATCGGGCGACGAGATCAAGCTGGCGCAGGAAACCTACGTCAATCCTGTTGACACGCTCGCTTCCATCAACCGGGAGGTCGAACCCGGAGAATCGGACTTGATGTTCGAAGCCCATGTCCGGGGACGATTGAACGATATCGTGCCCAAAACAACCCGATCCGCGGTATGCCTGTACACCGTTACGCCGGATGACCACTTCCTGATCGACCGGCACCCGACGCAGGACAAGATCATCGTCGTGTCAGCGTGTTCTGGTCACGGGTTCAAGCATTCGGCCGCCATAGGCGAGGCTGTTGCGGAATTGGCTATTACCGGCGGAAGCGGCATAAACCTTTCGCCGTTTTCCGTTTCGCGCCTTTCCGAGCCTAATCCAACGAGTGTGCATCGAATATAACCGGTCCGGTCGGCGTATCGACCTGAAGGCAGTTCGCGCCTTGCGTCGCCTCCGTGTATCCCGTGCGCCGGGCGGCGATGCCGAACCGCGCGGCCGCTTCGAAAATCGAGTCGGAACGGGCTTCGTCGCAGACGATTTCCATGCGGAATCCCATGTTGAAGGTTCGAAGCATCTCGCGGTAGGGCAGGGCGCGAACCTCGCGCACCAGCCGGAAGAACGGCGTTTCGGGAAAAAGATGGTCCTTGACGTAGCGGATGCCGCTGCCAAACCCCAGGCATTTCGTCTGACCGCCGCCCGTGTTGTGGAAAACGGCGGATATCCCGTCGAGGCCGCCATCCAGAATTGTCTTCAGCACCGGCGCGTAGGTGCGGGTGGGTGACAGGAGCGCTTCCGCAACCGTCATGCGAAGTCCCGGAGCCGGGTCGTCTAGCCCGAACGACCCTACGTAAGCCAACGTGGCGATTTGCGGGGCGAAGGCCTCCGGGACGTCCCGGTAGCGCGCATCCAGCAGTTCATGGCGCAGCGCCGTAATGCCGTTGCTGCCGATGCCCGAGTTGGGGCGATCCTCGTAGGTCGCCATGCCGTCGCTTGCCAGGCCGATGATCACCTGTTGAGGCT
>CALMVH010000228.1:2399-14421 GCA_937873165.1 uncultured Rhodospirillales bacterium | reverse complement strand
GCCCTGTTGGTTCGGACTATCCGGAAAATGCTGGGTTTCCAGCGCCATGCCGCTTCTATGTCCGTAAGTCTTACCCCCAATACCGGTCAAGCTGCCGTCCAGGTAATTTCCGCTATAGAACTGAATGCCGGGCTGGTCGGTCAGGATATGCAGCCGGCGACCGCTGACGGGATCATGGATCTGCGCGGCGAGGTGAAGGCCAGAGCCGGACCCTTCCGCATTCAACACCCAGTTATGGTCGTAGCCTCCCCCCGCCTGCAACTGCCTGTCATCCCAGCCGATGCGGGCGCCTACCGCGGTAGCCTGCCGGAAATCGAAGGGGGTGCCTTTCACCGGACTAAGCGTTCCGGTTGGGATCTGGGTTGCGTCGACCGGCGTGAACTGTTCGGCCGCAAGTAGTAGTTCGTGGTCCAGTATGGAACCCGATCCCTCTCCCGCCAGGTTCCAGTAGGTATGGTTGCTGAGATTGACGACCGTGGGCGCATCGGTCTGCGCATCGTACTCGATGCGCAACGCCCGGTCCTCGACCGTATAGGTCACGCGCACGTCCAGCGCGCCGGGATAGCCTTCATCGTCCGCAGGGCTGGGTCGGTGCAATCGCAGACAGCGCGGATCCGGCTGCGCCTCTACTGCCCACACCTGACGGTCAAATCCTTGCAATCCGCCATGCAGGGCATTCGGACCATTGTTGCAGGCCAGCTGGTAGGCCGTTCCATCCAGTGTGAACCGGCCTTTCGCAATGCGGTTCGCGTACCGTCCGACAACCGCGCCGAGATACGAAGTCTGGTGGATGTAATCCGCAAGGGTCGGAAGCCCTAGAACGATGCTGGCGAACCGGCCCGACCGGTCGGGAACCTCCAGTGTCTGAACGATGCCGCCATAGGTCAGTATGCAAACCCGGATGTCGCCGGCCGACAACTCGCAACGGGCGATCTCAGTTCCGTCGGCTAACTGGCCGTAGGGCATTATCTTCATGGGTAAACCTCGCGTCAGACTCAACGCACGGCCTAAGGATTATGGTGATGCCGCTGCAACAAATTCCTTCCTGTCGCACTTGAGTTTAAAAGGGTAACCTAATCCGGGCAGCCAGGGACTGACGGTCCAACATTGCGGGAGATCGTGACATCGAAGAGCCTGCACAAAAGCAATACGCGATGCCGGACGGGCGGGCGCTCCACCTGTACGGCGATTTGACCGGAGAGCCGCGTTGGCGCGAAACGCCGGAAGCCTCGCATCCATCCAATCTTTCGCATCGCCGCTGGCACCCGCTGCGGCACGAATGGGTGGTTTATTCCAGTCACCGCCAGTCGCGGATATACAAGCCAGACCAGAACGCCTGCCCGCTTTGCGCTGACTCGCCGGGGGGTGAAGTACCGGTCCAGGATTTCTCGATCGCGGTGTTCGACAACCGCTTTTCGGCTTTGCAGGAGGCGAATACGGCCGCCCCACCGGCACCGGCTGCCGATATCGTCACGGCACCCGCGCAAGGCACGTGCGAAGTAGTCGTGTATTCGTCGGATCACGCAGCCTCGATGGGGAGCCTGCCGCCGGAGCGCCGGGAACTGCTGATCCGCGTCTGGGCATCCCGGATCGAAGCGTTGCTGAAGCGCGGCGATGTGCAGGCCGTCATGCCCTTCGAGAACCGCGGCGAGGAAGCCGGGGTCACGTTGCACCATCCCCATGGGCAGATCTACGCCTTCTCGTATATCCCGCCGGTCATAGAGTCGGTCCGGACCGGGTTCCGCGAGGGTTTCGATCTTGCCAGCCTGCTGGGCCTCGACACCTACCGGGTGGCTGATACCCCCACGGCGGCAGCCTTCGTGCCGCCCTTTGCGCGGTTTCCCTATGAGGTCTGGCTCGCGCCCAAGACATTCCGCTCCGCCCCTGGGCAACTCGATGACCAGGAAGTTGCAGATTGCGCGACGCTCTTGGGAGCGGTCGCCAAAGGGTACGACCGGTTTTTCGGGCGCCCGACTCCGTACATCATGGTGGTCTACACCGCTCCCAAGGGAGCGGTGGGTTATTTCCCTTTCCACATCCAGTTTTATCCGCTGCTGCGAACTCCAACCCGGCTGAAGTTCCTCGCCGGATGCGAACTGGGTTCGGGATCGTATCTGGTCGATGTCCTGCCTGAAGTTGCGGCTGAGGCAAGCGCGCCTGCGCGGGCAAACCTGATCGGTGAACATACCGACTACAACGCTGGCCTGGTGCTGCCGGCGGTGCTGCCCTTCCACACCACCGTCTCCGTCTCCGGGCGCGCGGGCGCTGCAGGACAAGTGGAGATCGCCAGCCTTAACTTTCCCGGTTCGATCATCCGCATGGTGGACGAGCCCAGCCAGGATCACTGGAGCGACTATGTCGTCGGATGCCTGCGCGCGCTTGAAGACCGTGGCATCCCCATTCCGTCGCTAACGATGGAGGTCAGCAGCGACATTCCGATGGGGGCAGGCATTTCCAGTTCGGCCGCGCTGTCGGTCGCGACGCTCCGCGCTGTCCGGAAATGGCTGTCGCTGTCGCTGGGAGACGAAGACATTGCCCTGCTGGCGCACAAGGCCGAACACGATTTCGTCGGCGTTCCCTGCGGCATGATGGACCAGTTCGTATGTGCGCTGGGCAAACCGGGCTTCGCATTCCTGTTCGATACACAGGCGATGTCGTACCGCGATGTGCCACTGCCCCAGGGCTTCGAGATCATGCTGGTAAACTGCGGCAAGTCGCATGCGCTGGCAAAGGGCGGCGGTTACGCCCAGCGCGTCGCGGAATGTCAGGAGGCCTGCCAATTGCTCGGCGTCCCGACCCTGCGCGAACTACAGATCGCCGACCTGCCCCACGTGGAACGGCTGCCAGACCCCTTGTTCCGCCGCGCGCGGCATATCGTGACCGAGAACAAGCGCGTCATCGACAGCGTCGCTGCCCTGGAACGCGGCGATGTCGCCGAACTCGGCGCCTTGATGGCGGCAAGCCACGTTTCCCAGCGCGACGATTTCGACGTTTCGATCCCCGAGATCGACGCGCTGGTCGAATCCTCCAACCGATTTGGCATCAGGGCTTGCCGGCTGACGGGCGGCGGGTTCGGCGGTTCGGTGATAGCGTTCGTACCGCATGACCAAACCGTATCCTGGTGGCGGCGCATCAAGGCCGACAATCCAGCCAGCATCCTGATCTCCACCTACGCGGTTCCATCCGAGTTGCGTTGAGCCAGCGGACTATGGGCCCGAGCGGGATGGCATCGGGCGCGTCAGGCGCCTGATCCGGCCCTCGCGCGCGATATCCTCCACGGCGCAAATGCCCAGGGAAACAGCCGTCACACCCGCTATAACGGCTGTTGCCACCAATTCGAGAGATCCGCCGGCGTAAAGCCCGTGCCGTGCCGCGTTGGCGACGTTCAGGACGCTGCTAACGGCAAACCCCTCCTTCGCCGTGGCCATGACCGCCTCCCTGGATGCGCGCCACGCCTTGCGCAGGTACTCGTCGCGCCGCCTGAGGCCGCTTATGAAATCTGGCGCGGCTTCCGCTGCCCTGGGAAACTCTGCCCATCGCAGCAAACGCGCGGCGGCTGGCACCTGCGCCGGCAGGGGACCGCGAGGCGCAGCGGCAACCAGCGGGTATAGAATCTCGGGCTGCATGTCGTCCCGTTTGGACAAAGCCATGCGCAGCGCTTCGCTTCGTGTGACGCTGTCGGCCTGGGCCAGCAGGGGTTTCAGCAACGGCGTGCGCTGGTTTTCCACCGCAGCGAGCAACGCAAGCCTCGCCCGGTCCGGGCTGTCCTTGACCCAATCCAACACATCGTGCGTTTGACCCCACAGCCGGTTCTGATCCACAAGCTGATGAAGGATCTGTTCGTCGCCCGGCTTGCGCGGCTGAACCATAAGGTGCTCCAATCGTCGTTGAACCTTGTATTTAACAGATCGTTAAGTCCGTCGCTACAACCGCATGGACCGTGAAGCGGCTCATGCGGTACCTGGCTCCGTTGCGCCCGCTATCTCGAGGTACCGATCCTCGAGTCTGTATTCGTCTTGGCATCTCGACTGGTGCTGCACCGTACCGTTGCTTACCGACAGGACGTGATACCATCGCCTAGGCCGGCTCTAGGGCAGCGCCGGGCTGGGACGTGGCCCCACGTACAGCAAGATCATGGCCTATACAGGCGGCTGGCTGTTCACCTTCTCGCGCAGCGTCTAGTACGCCTCGTCGGGAGATCCGTTCCGGCTATGCGGCTTGAGCCGCATCGAGGATCAGGAACTGGCCGGACTGATCATGTGGATGCCGGCAGGGGTATCCTATGTGGCCGCAGGTCTGTGGCTGATCGCGCATTCGTTGAAGGAAGTCAGGGCCAGGCCGGCAGCCTCTGCGGCGTGAGAGACCCGTGACACCCGGCGCTTCAAAGCCTACCTGCCGCGGCGGATGGCTATTTGACTTGGCATGTCCGAACGGGCAGTCTTGTCGCTAAATGCTCGCCGGTTCGCTTACTTCCCTGCTTACATTGGCTGGCCATTCGGTGGTTTTTCAAGCCTGCGCGATCATTGTCGGCACGTTTATCCTGGAAGATGCCGCAACGGTAGCCGCCGCTATGCAGGTGGACGATGGCAAGATCCCCCTCTGGATCGCGCTGGGTGCCCTGTATGCGGGGATCGTGCTGGGTGACGTGGGCCTGTACGGTCTTGGCCGCTTGTCGGCGCAGGTACCCTGGATTGCGCGCCGCGTGCTGCCACACCGTCACGACTCCCTGCGCGAGTGGATCGGCAGCCGCATCTTCAAGGTGGTGCTGGTCAGCCGTTTCGTGCCCGGCCTGCGGTTGCCAACCTATACGACCTGCGGGTTCGTACGGGCGAATTTCAAGAAATTCTTCGCGGCGGCCGTGGTCGCGACAGGCTGCTGGACCAGCCTGTTGTTCACCGTGTCGCTTAGGATCGGACACGTCCTGTTGGATCATCTGCCGGCGTGGCGCTGGGCAGGCGCCGCCGGATTTATCATTTTCCTGATTGCCGCGGGACGGATCGCGGGGGCAACCGTGAAGGTGGACCGGTCGTGAGCCTGGACACTGCCACAACACCAGCGGACGCTTCGCAAGGCCCGTCCAGCCATCCCGTATCATTTTTCGAGTTCTGGCCCGGCTGGCTCTTCTATACGCCAGTCGTGGTGCAGTGGATTTTGCTGGGCCTGCGCTACCGTGACTTCAGCCTGCCAACAGCGGCCAACCCGTATATTACCACAGGTGGGTTGTGCGGGGAATCCAAGCTGTCGATCCTGCGCCAGATAGCGCCGGAAGCCGCTTACCTGATAGCCCCCGCCTGCGGCGTCCAGGCGCGTCCAGACGGCATCGAAGCAGCGGAGGCCGCTATGGAAACAAGCGGGCTCGCTTATCCGGTGGTGGCGAAACCCGATATAGGTTGCAACGGCACGGGGGTGCGGCTGGTGCACGACCGGACCGGCCTTGAGCATTACCTGCAAGCCTTCCCGACGGGTGAAACCCTGATCCTGCAGCACTATATCGCCGAACCTCATGAAGCAGGCCTGTTCTACGTGCGCCATCCACACGAAGCGACAGGCCGGGTCACGTCCATCACGATCAAGAAGTCACCCATTGTGACGGGAGACGGCCGCCGCACGTTGAAGGAGCTGATCTTGGCCGACGGGCGGGCCGGCCTCGTACCGCAGCTGTATGTCGAACGGCTGGCGGGCCGATTGCACGACGTACCGGCGGAGAACGAAACGGTCCAGCTCGTATTTGTCGGCAATCACTGCAAGGGATCGATCTTTGAAGACGGCGGGGCGTTGCTGACGCCTGCGCTGACCCAGGCTGTGGACATCCTGGCTAGCGCGCTGCCGGAGTTCCATTTCGGGCGGATCGACGTCCGGTTTTCCTCCATTGCAGCCCTTCGCAACGGCACAGGCTTCAAAGTGATCGAGATCAACGGGGTAGGCTCGGAGCCGACGCATATCTGGGACAGGCGGACGAAGTTGCTGAATGCCTGGAAGTCGCAGTTCTTCCATTATGCCGCCGCTTTCCGGATCGGCGCGGCCAACCGGCGGCGCGGCTTCAGGTCTTGCGGCCTGAGAGCAATGTATCGCGCCTGGAAAACCCAGCTTCGCCTGATGAAGCTTTATCCGATGAACGACTGACAAACCACGATGGCCAGGCTACGGCAGCTTGCCCGCGATAGCCTGCATCAATCCGTTCACGATATGCCGCGCCTCGTCGCACAGGTTTGCCAGCTGATAGGCGATCACGAATACAGCCGGGACCGCCAGGCGCGCATGCCTTTCTCCCCAGCCGATCAACGCCCGCGCCCACGACAACGGCCGTCTGGACTGGCTGGCCCACACCACGAGCATTCCCCAGGCGGCGCCCCCGGCGATATCGCTGGGGTAATGGTACGCGAGGTAAATACGCGACAGGTTCACGATCACGGCCCACATGAACACAAACAATCCGAGCCGCGAACGGGCTGAAATCACAACGGCCGCCAACCCGAAGAACAGCGCGGCGTGGTCGCTCGGAAATGAGTTCCAGACCGGCAGTATTTGTGGATCGCTGGCCGTGGGCACGGGCACACCGAAAGCAGGATCTTGCAGCCATCGCCGGTGCGAGATCATCAAGTGCTGAATGACCCAGCTGAGCACGCTGGCGAGGAAAGCCGCGATTGAACCCACGAGCAGCCGGCTTTTACGATCGAACGTCGAACCCGTCCAGCAATACCAGATGGCGGTTATGGACACGAGGCCCGATACGGACCCGTACGAGGCGAGATCGTAGGCGAGGCTCCTGAGGACCAGGTTGCCGCGTGCGATCCCTGTCACGAAGGTCTCAACCCGATAGTCGAAAAGCCACGGATGATACACGAGCGCCATCGAGCCGAAAAACACCGCCACCAGCAGAAGCGAACGGATGTTTACGATCTTGGATTGCTCCCCCAATGCGGCATCCGCTTCCGGCATATTTTTAACCCTCGATGAACAGTCTGGCTGCGGCGCGAAGGCCTTCCCTACGCCCCGAGCCGGTCCATGTCGCTGCCCCATCCACTCGCGTGATCGACAAAGTACCATCAGGCGCGTGAACGAGGATAGTCGGGGATTGCCTTTGGCGGTAACGCGGCTAAGTCTTGCCGAACGTAGCAGGAACAATGGATGCCGGACCAGTCCTTGCCGATATTTTACTACCGCGATCATTTCGTGGAAATGCTGGACGCGGTGGAGGGCGCCTATGCGGGAGTCGTGGACTCGTCGCATCGCCTTTTCATGCAGGGGTTCAGGAATCTCTCGCATGCGAGCCAATGCTTGTTCATCCGCATGGCGAACCGCCGCGGTTACGTGTTCCACCGGTCTTCGCTCGTTTATGCCGAAATCGATCACGAGGGCGCGCTGGCGGAGCTGCTGGACCGGGGCTTTGCCCGGCCTGTCGAGCCCGGCGACTGTCACGGCGTCCTGGCGCTCTTCGACAAGACGGCGTTGCTGGATATGGCGCGCCACGACCCGGGAACGGCCGCGCGCGCGTCGTGGACCAAAGCCCGGCTTCTCGCCCACTTGCGCGACCTGCCGACCTTCGAGCCATACCGGGCTTGCATCGATTTCGAGCCCTACCTGGTACGCGAACACCGTGAAACGCTCGACTTCCTGCTGTATCTTTACTTTGGCAGGCTGTCGCGCGACCTGAAAAGCTTTGCCCTGCGCGATCTGGGATTGGTCGCGGTCAACAAGGAGGCCTCGCTCAACGCGCGCTTTGCCGACGCCGCGGAAGCGCAGGCGTGTTTCCGCTACAGCCGCTTGCTGACGGGGCTGAACGGCGCGGCGGAGGCCGATTACGCGCTTGCGGTCACGGCCCTTTCCGCGCCGGCTCCAACCGACTACGCCGGGCTGCTGCGGGCGAAACTCGCCTCGCACGTTGGAGCGTACTTCGAGAAGTCGGCCCAGGCAGATCGTGCCATCGAGGTGTACAGGCTGGCGGATGCCTCGGACTGTAATGAGCGCTTGGTGCGGTTGTTGTATGCGGCGGGACAGGTTGAGGACGCTCGTTCGTTGCTGGAGCGCATCATCGACGATCCCGGCAGCGACGCGGAGTACGAGTTCGCTGCCGACTTCTACGGCCGCAAGTTCCAACGCCGCCGCATCGGCGCCTGCACGGCCTTGTTGCGCGACAGCAAGCCAATCGCGGTTGACGATGTGTACCGCACGATGCCGGAGTCGGGAGCCTGCGCGTGGTTTCGCCGGGATGGCTGGACCGCCCACTGGACGGAAAACGGCTTTTGGCATCAGCTGTTCGGCCTGCTGTTCTGGGATGACCTGTTTGGTGCGCGGGCGTTGCTGCATAGCGGTTTCGACCGCATGCCGCGCTGCCTGGCCGACAAGACGTTTCACACGCTTCATGCCTCTCACATCGCGGCAAGCTTGCAGGCCGTCCGCGACCGGACTGCCGCAGCCTTGCTGGCAGATACCGCCCGCTCGCATCACGGCGAGGCAAACGGTCTGGTCAACTGGGACTACCTGGAGATCGCCCCGCTGGCGGATTGCCTGCAGAACGCGCCCGCCGAAGCGATGGCCGCCGTGCTGGAAGGCATGTGCCGTGACTTCTACAGCTACCGCGACGGTTTCCCCGACCTGATGCTGACAAAGCCCGGCGCCATCCGCTTTGTCGAGGTCAAGGCGGAAGGGGATGTGATCCGCCGCAACCAGCTGACGCGCCTGCGCCAGATGCAGCGCGCTGGTTTGGACGCCTCCATCTGCCGCGTCGAATACCGCTACGACCCAGACCAGCCCTACGTCGTGGTCGATGTCGAGACAACGGGAAGCCGTCCCGGCATCGGACGAGTGATCGAAATTGGCGCAGTCAAGATGCAGGGCCACCGGATCGTGGGGGAATGGCAGTCCCTGATCGATCCGGGGCGATCGATACCCGGGTTCATCACGCGGCTGACGGGGATCACCAACGCCATGGTCGCGGGCTCGCCCGGCTTTGCCGACGTCGCCGACGAGTTCACCGCTTTCATGGGCGATGGGGTGTTCGCCGCCCACAACGTCGCCTTCGACTATGGGTTCATCCGCAGCGAATTCACCCGCATCGACCGGACCTTCCGTTACCCAAAATTCTGTACTTGCGCCGGCATGCGGCGGTATTACCCCGGTCAGGCGTCCTATGGGCTGGGACCGCTCAGCGAAGCGTTCAGGGTAGCGCTCGACAACCACCATCGCGCCCTGGACGATGCGCGTGCCGCGGCTGCGTTGCTGTCGCTGATCAATCGCAAGCGCGAGGTTCAGGCTCCTGCAGTGGCGCAAGCGTCCTGACAATATAAAAATCAGGGAGCACTGGTAGTAACCGCCTCCAAAAGCCCCATATTGAGTTGACCAACTAACATCGGGAACGCCTCCATGGACATGACGCGCCGGGGTTTGATGTATGCGGGACGCAACACTGCCATCGTGCTGGGGCTTGCCAGTCTGGGGCTGATCAGGACCCGACATGCCAGCGGCGAAACTTTCGAGGTCACCCATACCGATCCGGAGTGGCGGAAGCTGCTGACGCCGGCGCAATACGATGTTTTGCGCGAGGAAGGCACGGAGCGTCCGTTCTCCAGCGAACTGAACCACGAAAAAGACAGTGGGCTGTTCAACTGCGCCGCCTGCCAGTTGCCGCTGTTCTCGTCCAAGACAAAGTTCGACAGCGGCACCGGTTGGCCCAGTTTCTGGCAGCCGCTAGATCACGCGGTCGAGCAGCGCACCGACTCCTCGCTGGGCATGATCCGAACCGAAGTGCATTGCCGCCGGTGCGGCAGCCATCTGGGACATGTGTTCGACGATGGACCCCCGCCCACGGGCCTGCGCTATTGCATGAACGGCGTAGCGCTTGCCTTCACGCCCGTTCCCGCCTGACCCGACAAGAGGATTTACCATGCAGCCTGTCGATAAGCCTGTAACGTCCAGATCATCAGTCCTGCGCCGGGCTTTGTGGGTGGGCCTGCTGGTCCCGCTGGGGTTTGTGCTATGGCACCCGGCGACGGCTCTTGAATCGGCATCGGCCATGCCCGCGCCTTTGGTCACCGAAACCACCCCGCCCGTGGGCGGCACGAAGACGGCGGTATTCGCCGGAGGATGCTTCTGGGGCGTTCAGGGCGTGTTTGAGCACGTTGCCGGCGTCACCAGCGCGGTGGCGGGGTACACAGGCGGCGACCGCGATACCGCGGCTTATGAAACGGTCAGCACCGGCCGGACCGGTCATGCCGAGTCGGTCGAGGTTACGTATGATCCGAACAAGATCACCTATGCCCAGTTGCTGCAAATCTACTTTTCAGTCGTGACGGACCCAACCGAACTGAACCGGCAGGGACCGGATCATGGCACGCAGTACCGCTCGACGGTTTTCTTCCAGAACCCGGAGCAGAAGACGGTTGCCGAGGATTACATCGCCCAGCTGGGCAAGGCAGGCGTGTACCGCGATCCGATCGTGACCACGCTGGAGCCGTTCAAGGCTTTCTACCCGGCCGAGGCCTATCATCAGGACTTCCTGACCCTGAACCCGGACTACCCGTACATCGCCATCAACGACATGCCGAAGGTCGAGAACCTGAAGCGGCTGTTCCCTGCCGTATACCGCGACCAGCCGGTGATGGCCCTTGGGCATTAATATTGTCATTCCGGCGCACGATGCCGGAGTCCATACAATAGTGTTGTACAAAACTGGCTTGCGATCAGCATGCATAGCATGGATTCCGGACTTTTGTCCGGAATGACAATAAGTCTCATGATCTTTTCCGAACGGCGGCATTCGGGTTCCCTAATTGGCCGGGAACATAAAATTTTATAAAAGCTTTAATATCGGTGGCTTCGCAGCAAGGTTCCGATATGATTGGTCAGTTATTTCCAGTTGTCGCCGATCAGCCGGAGCCTGCGTTGAATAATGATCGGCCCTTTTATGTTGTCGGCGTCGGCGCCTCTGCCGGAGGTCTGGAAGCACTTGAGGAGCTGGTGCGCCCCGTGCCGACCGACACCGCCATGGCGTTCGTGATCGTTACCCATCTGGCGCCGGGCCATGAAAGCGCGCTGCCCGATATCCTGACGCGGTTTTCCAAAATCCCCGTCGTGCCGATCAGCGATGCCTGTTCGATCAACCCGGGTCACATCTACGTACTGCCAAACCGTGCCGTCGTGACCATGAAGGACCGTACGCTGTACCTGCATTCCAGCGAGGATCGCCAGGACCGGAATCCGATCGATATTTTCCTGGCCTCGCTGGCTGAGGACCAGGGCGAGAACGCAATCGGAGTCGTCATGTCGGGTGGAGGCACCGACGGCACGCTGGGGTTGAAAACCATCAAGGAACACGGCGGCCTGACGTTGGCCCAGGGGGCCGATGGCACCGTGCCGAAATTCGACAGCATGCCGTCGAGCGCCATTGCCTCCGGCAACATCGATTTCATCGTGCCGTCCGAGAACATAGCCGACAAGTTGCTGGAATATACGAATGGCCTCAGCATCCTTGGAGACCTGACCGGTCCCAGCCAGACGGCGGCTGAACAGAAACGGCTGGACGGGGCACGGCTGGATATCTGCAAGATCTTGCGCGACCAGCTTGGGCACGATTTCAGCGACTACAAGGAGAAAACCTTCATGCGCCGGGTACGCCGGCGGATGCAGGTTCTTCAAATCAAGGAGGTCGAGGATTTCGAGACGTGCCTGCGCCGCAATCCGGAAGAGGTGTCCCTGCTGTTCCGGGACCTGCTGATCGGGGTTACCGAGTTTTTCCGGGACGGGGAAGCGTTCAGGGTCGTCGAAGAAAAAGTCATTCCGAAGCTGTTCGAAGGTAAAACAGCGAACGATACCGTGCGCATCTGGATACCGGGCTGCACCACGGGGGAGGAGGTGTATTCCCTCGCGATCCTGATGTTCGAGTACATGGCCGGTCTGACCGTGACTCCGAAAGTGAGACTGTTCTCGACCGATATCGATGAAGCGGCGCTGGCGGTGGCCAGGACGGGCCGCTATCCCGTTACACTTTTGAGCAGTATCACCCCGGAACGCCTGAAGCGTTTTT
>CALMVH010000228.1:0-2389 GCA_937873165.1 uncultured Rhodospirillales bacterium | reverse complement strand
TGCCGTCAACAAGGAAATCAGGGATCTGTGCGTGTTTTCTTCGCACAGCGTGGTTCGCGACCCGCCGTTTTCCCGCATAGACATGGTGTCGTGCCGCAATCTGCTGATCTACCTTAACAACGAGGTGCAAAAGCAGCTTATCCCGCTGTTCCATTACGCCCTGCGGCCGGGTGGATACTTGTTCCTGGGTACGTCCGAAAGCATTACGCAACACGCCAACCTGTTCACGCCCGTGGAAAAGGCGCACCGCATCTTCCAGCGCCGCGACAACGCGGTTGGCTCGCAGGCGACGTTTCCAATGTTTTCGCATCGCACCCGCTCTTCGCGCAGGGACGGCGAGTTGGGGCGGATCGAGGCCGGGATCTCCATGCCGTCCAGTCTGCGTCAGACTGTCGAAAGCCGTGTACTCGAACGTTTCGCGCCGGCTCATGTAGTCGTCAATCGTGACTCCGACGTCATCTATTACTCGGCCCGCACCGGGAAATACATCGAGGCGGCGGTGGGGTCGCCCAGCCGCCAGCTGGTTTCCATGACAAGGCGGGGTCTTCGTCTGGAGCTGAGGAACGCGCTTCGGGAAGCAATCGACAACCACCGCATCGTTGTCAAGGAACGGCTGCAGGTCGAACTGGACGACCGGGTCCAGATCGTGACCCTGCGAGTCGAGCCGATTCTGGACCAGGACAACAAGCAACCCTTGTTCCTGGTGTTGTTCAGCGACGAAGGTCCACCCCTGACGCCCGCCAGGCTGGCGCAGCACGACACTGCTCAGCGCGACACCTCCACGATCCAGGAACTGGAACGGCAGCTGGATGAAAACCGCGAACAACTGCAGTCAGTCGTCGAGGAGTACGAGACTGCCCTGGAAGAGTTGAAGTCGGCCAACGAGGAACTGATATCCGTCAATGAAGAGTTGCAGTCGACCAACGAGGATATGGAAACTGCGAAGGAAGAAACGCAGTCCATCAACGAGGAACTGCATACAGTCAATCCGGGGCTGAGCAGCAAGGTAGAGGAGCTTGACCGCGCCAAAGTCGACTTGAAGAACCTGTTCGAAAGCACCGAGATCGCAACGATATTCCTTGATCGGGAAATGCTGATCCGCAACTACACGCCTGCTGTAACCAACATCTTCAGCCTGATCATGGCGGACCGGGGCCGTCCCATCACCGACATTGGGCACAACCTGCATGACATCGACATCGCCAACAAAATAAAAGATGTTCTGGCGACTGGTTATGTATCGGAGTTCAAGATCAGCCGGCGCGATGCCAAGGCTTCGTATCTCATGCGGCTGGCGCCGTACCGCATCGGCGACGGCATTATAGACGGCGTTCTTGTCACCTTTGTCGACGTGACCGGATTGGTGGCTGCCGAAAGCCATCAGAAGCTGATGGTAGCCGAACTGAACCACCGCGTCCGCAACATGCTTCAGGTCGTCTCCGGGATTGCCGCTCAGACGCTGAAAAAATCATCGTCCGTTCAGGAATTCTCGGATGCGTTCCTTGGACGTGTCCATGCGCTCGCCATCGCTTACGAACTGCTTACCGACGAGAACTGGGGTAGCGTCACCCTACGGGACCTGATCCTGCGCGAACTGGATCCCCATGTCGTAGGAGATCGGCGGATCAAGACAACGGGCCCCGTGGTGTGGCTGACGCCGAAAACAGCTTTGGCGTTCAGCCTGATCCTGCACGAGCTGACAACGAATGCTGTCAAGTACGGAGCGCTTTCCGTACCTTTCGGGCTCATCGATCTTACCTGGACGTACCAGGGCGATGAGAGCAGCCTGATTTTTCAATGGCGCGAGCTAGGCGGTCCGCCCGCGACCAAGACGGACAGAACCGGTTTCGGTTCCGAGCTGATTGCCGGGCAGGTACGCTACGAACTCGACGGAACGCTGGAAACCAAATTCAGCGATCGGGGAATTCAGATAACGATCGGCGTACCTTACGACGTGCATCTATTCACGACCGACAAAGGCAACCCATGATGCAACCGAAGATCCGCGTAATGATCGTCGAGGACGAGGCTTTGATCGCCATGTTCCTGGCCAATCTTCTGCAAGACGCCGGCTATGAAATCGTGGGGCCGTTCTCAAAGGTCGAAACCGGTGTAAAAGCCGCCGGAACCGAGGCCATGATCGAAGCCGCGCTGCTGGACGTTAATCTTGGACGAAGCACCGTATTTCCCGTTGCCGATCGATTGGCCGAGCGAAACATACCCATAGTCTTCATGACCGGGTACGGTTTGCAGGGTCTGCCCGAGCATTACAAGGCCTGGCAGGTCATCACCAAGCCGTACACACCTTCCATGGTTACCGAAGCCTTGGCTCGGATCCTTCCCAATTCTTCCATCTTGCTTCAACATGCCGGCTGAATAGGGCCTGGCA
>CALMVH010000227.1:2415-4890 GCA_937873165.1 uncultured Rhodospirillales bacterium | reverse complement strand
TTCTAAAGCAGCTTCCGGCCGCATTAAGTCGATCGGTCGTTTCGTACAAGCATGCAGAACCCGGACGGTAGACTGATGTTAAAATCACACTGAGCAAAAATGTGACAGACAAACGGCTGCCGCCCTGCCAATCTGGCGATGTGATGGTTATATGGTTGCCCAGGGTTTCTACGGACAAGAAGAATGAAATTGATACGCCTGACGTTTACGACCGCCTTGACCGCCTTGCTTCTGGCCGGATGCGCGGAGCAGATAAACGATCCCGATGGGAAGCCCTACGATCCCTATGAAAGTACGAACCGCGAGGTTTATGACTTCAACACGTACCTGGACAAGACGGCCGTTCGGCCAGTGGCAGTCGCCTACAAGGACAATGTGCCGGAGCCTGTACAGACTGGCATCCATAATGTGCTGCAGAACCTGAACACACCCTATATCTTCGCAAACGAAGTGCTGCAGGCTGATTTTACGGATGCGGGCGCTTCGCTTGGACGTCTCTTCCTCAACTCCACCCTGGGTCTGGCGGGCTTCCTGGACGCTGGCAAGAAGGCCGGGCTTGATCCCCGCAGCACGGGTTTCGGCCATACCCTGGCCGTATATGGGGTCGGGCACGGCCCGTATCTCGTGCTGCCGCTGATCGGGCCTTCGACCCCGCGCGAGGCAATCGGGTATGCAGGCGACGCCGCAGGCGATCCGATCGACTACTTTATTCCGTTCTACGCAACCGTGCTGGAGGGCGGAACCGGGCTGGTCGATCAGCGCTCGCGCTACATCACGCAGATCGACGATCTGCGCCGGTCATCGCTGGATGAGTATGCGGCGGTTCGCAGCATCTACCTGCAGCAGCTGGAAGCCACCGACCGGGGACAATCCACCTCGGGCGGCGTCACGGCTGATATTCCGGACTACACGGACCCGGCAACCGGCACCACGAAATAACAACGCATAGATAAGCTTCTGGAAAGGATCGTTTCACGATGCGCAAGACCTGGTTGATCGCCACCGCTCTCTCTCTTCCTCTCGCCGGCTTCTCGTCCATGGGTGCGCATGCGGTCGATGCGGCCACCGCCACGGCAGCGGCGGATCCTGCAAAGGCACAAACGCCCGACCAGTTCATCCAGGCTCTGGCCGAACAGGTGTTCAACAGCATCAACGGCAAGCGCCTGAGCGACGACGAGACAACGGCCCGGTTCCGTACGCTGTTGCAGGAGGCGTTCGACTTGAAGTCGATCGGCCGCTTCGAGCTTGGCCCGTACTATAACTCCGCCACGGACCAGCAGCGGACCGACTATCAGCAAGCCTTCGAAAACATGATTGTGAATGCGTACGCGCTGCGCTTTCGGGACTACTCGGGCGCCTCGTTCAAGGCAGGCCGCTCGATTCCGCAAGGCAAGGATACTCAGGTCGATAGCCAGATCTTCCCGAACAGCGGCGCGCCTGCCATCGATGTTTCGTGGAAGATCCGTCCGGAAAACGGCAGCTACAAGATCATCGATGTCGCGGTCGAGGGCGTGTCGCTTGGAAATACCGAAAAAGCCGAGTTCGCGTCGATCATCGAGCGTAACGGCGGCAAAGTTCAGGCACTGATCGACGCGTTGAAGAACAATCAGGTTGGCTTGACCGATCAGAATCAGTAGCCAACTCTCAGCGGCTAAACAGAAAAGGGCGCCTTGAGGCGCCCTTTTATCAGTGGAAGATCAGATAGATCAGGAGCAGGACGGGGATCGGAACCCCAAGTGCCCAGAAAAGTAGATAGCGCATTTCCAATCCTGTGTTCTGTACAATTCAAAGTACAACCAACCCAAAGACACTCGGTTCCCGAACTTATGCCTCGTCTGACCGATTTCGCAGCAACCTTAACGCAGCTTCATGAGTTCGTTCGGCCCGGACCGGGGTGACGGCGATCCGGTTATCGCGCAACGCTTCGCAATCTGTGCCGGGCTCGCACGCAGGCTCGCCCCGTTTGAACGACATCCAGTGGTAATCTCCGCCACGAAGGTCGGTGCGCGTTTCAGCGGCGATGCCTCTGACCGATCCCCGCCCCTGCCGGACAATCGAAACACCGTTGACCTCCTCCGGCCCGCAATCCGGAAAATTGATGTTCAGGCAGGCATCCAGTGGGTGCGTGGGATCGGTAAAGAACCGGCGCAGGATACCCGGCGCCAGCGTTGCCGCGGTACTCCAGGGAACGGGATGCGTTTTTGAATATTGCTGGCTCAGGGCCGCGGCACGGTGGCCGAGCAGTGTCGCCGTAACCGCCGCTCCGAGCGTACCGGAGTACGCGATATCGTCCGCGATGTTCGCTCCGCGGTTGACGCCGGACAGTACCAGATCGGGACAATGGCCGTTCATCAGCACCGCAAGGGCCAGCGCCACGCAGTCGCTCGGTGTACCCGTCACGGCATACCGCCTGATCCCACGTTCCTCCGCCCGCAGCGGATGATGCAGGGTAACCGCATGGGAAATGCCGCTTTG
>CALMVH010000227.1:334-2405 GCA_937873165.1 uncultured Rhodospirillales bacterium | reverse complement strand
GGGCGCTACCACCCAAATCTCTTCAGCTATGGCTGCGGCCACGGACTCAAGGATCGCAAGCCCCGGCGCGTCTAAGCCATCGTCGTTCGTCAGCAGTACGCAGCCAAGGAAACGCGCCCCGGCTACATGTTGCAGAGCGGATGCTCCGGCACGGCCTGATAGTGGTCCAGGCGCTCCTGAGTCTGGCCGGGTGCGAAATAAGGGTCGACGCGCTGCCAGCCACGGGCCTGCATGCAGGCCCTGAACTCACGTGGATCGCCCGGGTGCGGATCGTCCAGCGATGATTTCTGGTAAACCTCGGCCTGATTATCGTCGGTCACGATCGACCTCAGGGTGTCCGTACCGCAGGTACACTGGGAGATATCTTTCTCAAGAAGGGCCTGAGATTGCTCTCCCGTCAGGTAGGCCGTGGATGGCGACCCTGTCCGCTGCCAGTACTCCAGCGGCTCGTAGCAACCGGCAAGGGCCAGGCCGGAAACCAGAATGGGCAGGAAAGTGATCTTCATCGTTGAGGCCCTTGAATCTTGGTTGCTAAAGTCTACCCGTTTTATGACCGCGTGCAAAGCCCGCGCTGATCGGATTGCCCGATGGTGCCGGGTGTCGGACTTGAACCGACGACCTATCGCTTACAAGGCGATTGCTCTACCACTGAGCTAACCCGGCAGGTGCCAATCAGCTTGCTGCATATACGTTTTTGAGATAAACTTTAGATTAATGCAAGGTGTAACATCCTCCATTGAACCTGCATTTGCTCTGACCGCTTTCTCTGGATAAACGGCTACCGCAGCTTTGGCTACCAATCAAACTCCCGACAGTGTCGCGTTCCTGGGCGCAGCCTCGCTGATCCTGTTCGGCTGGCTGACGTGGCATTTCCTGCACCAACAGATTACCGATACCATAGGTTTACTGCGGTATGGAGAACTGGTTATCATCGCCATGTTCGAGCCAACAAGGACGGTCCTCGGCTGGCGCAACTTTCTTGGTCATCACCCAAACCAGAAGCTGGTTTGGGACAATATCAGACAGGTTACCCCGCTGATCGGGCATTACCTTCGCTACCCGACCGTTATCATCCTCGGGATCATGGCCTACTTCACAATGTTCAGGGCACCCCGCTCCTCCTACAAGAAAGCCTATTCGCTCGATCGGCTGATCGCCGCCCAGGCCAAGGTTTGGCCCGTGATTTCACCGATCATCAAGTTCAACCCGGCCGATCACAACGCACGCGATCCCGACAGTTCCGATCCGATGCCGGCCGACCTGCCGATGTTCGCGGAAGCGCTGTCGCCGACCGAGTGGCTGCGGTTCCACCGGATTGCGCCGTATGACTCGATGGAGCATGAACGATCCAACGATCCGCTGGACCGCGACTCAACGTTTTACTGCTTTGCCGAACAGCTGGGTCCCCGGTGGCGCAGCGCCATGGACCTGCCGTGGCACCAAAAGGGTCTGTTCGCGGCTTTTGCTTTGAAGGCGGCGCGCAAACGCGATGATGCGGACAAGCTTCTGGGTGAGCTCGCCATGGCGGCCAATCCGAAGAAACAAATGGCGCTGGCTCTCAACGGCAGGCTAAAGCGGCAGATCATCGCCATCATCCGCGATCCCAAGATTGGCGGCAGCGCCGAAAAGATCGCCGCACGGCACGCCTATGTGGCACCGGCGATGATGCGTCTTCTTGAATATTCGCGCGAGCGCGGCGGCGTGCTGGCGCCTGCCACGTTCCTGTGGTTGCGCGGCGCTGACAGGGCGCTGTGGTATCCCCTCAATAATATGGGCCGTCAGTCCTTCCACATCGAAGCAGCCGGCGCTATCGCGCACCTGAGCGCGGAAAAAGCAGCGCGATCGCCGCTGTTTTCGCCCAAGGTTCAGGCCGCTGTCGATACGCTGGAAATGGAAACGAGAACCCGCGATCACTCATCGCTGGAGTTCGCTGAATAACTGGATAACCGGACTGTGAATCCTAACTTACGAACCAGGTCGCAAAGGCACGATATGACGAATAATTTTCCGGGCGGACGCACGAAGATCAAGTGGCGTGGGGACATGCTTGTGGCCTGGTTTGCCGAAGCGA
>CALMVH010000227.1:0-324 GCA_937873165.1 uncultured Rhodospirillales bacterium | reverse complement strand
CGCCCGTGTTGTGGCGCTGGCAGGCAAGCGATATCTCGTCGGGGTTCGGTCTGAAAAAAGAAGATGGCCGAACCGAACTGGTGAAGCACGAGGCGGCGACCGGATCCACCGTTGTCGCGGCGTTCGCCAACGAGGCCCGGGCGCAGACTGCGCTTGGCGAGTTGTCGAGCGCCATGATGGAAGGCGGCGCGGGCAGTTTCTCCGGCTATGGGCAGGCGCGCTCGTGGCCCGGAACGGTTTGGAACTGGCTGTCGCGCATCGTGCTGACGCTGCTGCTGCTGTACTTTACCTATGGCATGTCTCGGATAATGACGTTCCTGAAAG
>CALMVH010000226.1:7855-10363 GCA_937873165.1 uncultured Rhodospirillales bacterium | reverse complement strand
GGGTACGCGCCATCTCGGCTTCCAGGGATGCGCCACTCTCCTCCAGGCCTTTCTGGCGACCCTGCTGCTCCGCCACCGCTTTTGCGGCCTCCAGATCGGCGAGGCTGAAAGTCGGCTCTGGCTCGGTGGGTTCAACGCCTATGACGATCGCGTTCTCGTCCTCGAAGTCGCTGAACTGGAACTTGCGCACGTCGATGGGCGCGCCCTGGGTGGTGAAGGATGGCATCGGTACACCAGCTGCAGTTCCTTGGTTGTCGCGATGATCGCCTGCTGGGCTTCGTCGACATCCTTCAGGCGCACAGGGCCCATGGCGGCCATATCCTCGCGCAGGATCTTGGCCGCGCGTTCCGGCATGTTCGAAAAGAACAGGTCGCGCACGCCCTCGTTCGCGCCCTTCAGCGCAATCGGCAGCTTGGCGCGGTCCATGGCGCGCAGAATCGCCTGGATGCCGTTGACGTCCAGCTTCATCAGGTCGTCGAAGGTGAACATCAGCGACTTGATCTTCTCGGCGCTATCGCGGTTGCGCTCTTCCAGCGCGGTGATGAACCGGCTCTCGACCTGCCGGTCGAGGTTGTTGAAGATTTCGGCCATCATCTCGTGCGCGTCGCGGCGCGAGGTGCGGGCGAGATTGGTCATGAACTCGGTGCGGAGCGTCCGCTCGACATCGTCCAGCACTTCCTTCTGCACCGCTTCCAGGCGCAGCATGCGCATGATGACTTCCAGCGCAAAGGTTTCGGGCAGCAGCGCCAGCACGCTGGCGGCGTGTTCCGGCCTGATCTTGGTCATCACCACGGCGACCGTCTGCGGGTACTCGTTCTTCAGGTAGTTCGCCAGCACCGCCTCGTTGACGTTGCCGAGCTTGTCCCACATCGTGCGGCCGGCGGGTCCGCGGATGTCGTCCATAATCGAGGCAACCCGGTTGCCATCCATAAATTTCATCAGGAGGCGCTCGGTGCTTTCCATCGAGCCTACCAGCGACCCGGTGTGCGAAACCTGGTCGGCAAACTCCAGCAACAGGCGCTCGATCACGGAAGCCGTGACCTTGCCGAGGTTCGCCATGGTCAGCGACATTTCGCGGATCTCGTCCTCGTCCATGAACGAGAACAGCTTGGCGGCATGATCCTCGTCCAGCGACAGCATGAAAACTGCCGCTTTCTCAGGGCCGCTGAGGCTCCTGTAATCTTCCCTGACGCGTACAGCCATCGTGCAGTGCCTTTTGGGTGAAACCCTTTACGATTCCTGGTACATCCAGCCGCGCAGGATCGACACGGCCTCCGACGGGTGCTTGTCCACGATCTCGCCGATCTTGCGCAGCGACGAAACACGGACGCGCCCTTCGACCCGGTTCAGGTCGATCATCGCATCGTCTTCCTCGTCCGTCTCCGCCGATCCGTTGGCGGTGCTCGCCATCGCTTCCGCACCAATCGACGGCGCATTCAAGGCGGGCGTGGCGTTGGCGGCGGTTAGCATGCCCGTTGCGGCAGCTGCCTCGCCGCTGCCCGGCGTCGCCGGAAGCATCCGGTTCATCACCGGCCGCACGACCAGCAGGACAACCAGCAACGCGACCACGCCGAGCACGCCCGTTTCGGCGAGGTGGATGATGTCGCTGCGGGCAAAGCCCATCAAGGTGGATGCCTCGCCGGCCGTGCCCGCGGCATCGACATCGGACACGAAACGCATGTTCGCGACGTCGATCACGTCGCCGCGCTTGGCATCGAACCCGGTCGCGGAGCGCACGATAGCCTCGATCTGCGCCATCTCGTCCTTGTCGCGCGGCGCGTAGGTCGTCTTGCCGTCGGCATCGGTGGCATAGGTGCCGTCCACCAGCACGGCGATCGACAGTTTCTTCACCTGCCCGCCCTCGCGAATCTGGTTGCGGGTCGTCTTGCCGATCTCGTAGTTGGTGACTTCTTCCGATTTCGATTCTTTCGAGTTGCTGGAGTTGCTGTTCTGGCTTTGCGTGTTCTGGCCCGCGGGCAGGTTGTTCGCCACCGTGACGCCGCTGGTTCCCTGTCCGTCCTGGCTTTGGTTCTGCTCCTGCGTCGTCTGGGTCGAGCGCACGACCTGCTGGTCGGGGTCGAAGCTTTCCTGCGTGGTGCTCAGCCGGTCGAAATCGAGATCGGCGGTGACCGTTGCGCGGACCTTGCCATCGCCGACGGTGCGCCCGACCAGCGTTTCCACCTCGTGCGCCAGGCGTGTTTCATAGGCGTGGCGGCGTTCGTCGTCGTTCTGCGATTGCGCGCTGTCGCCGTCGCCGTCATCGGGGCGCGCCAGCAAATTGCCCCGGTCGTCGACGATCGAGACCTGGCCGGTCTTTAACTGCGGCACCGCCGATGCGATCAGGTGCTGGATGGCCGATACCTGCTCGTGGCTGAGGCTGGCGCCGGGACGCAGGGTCAGCACGACGCTGGCGGTGGCGGGGGCGGTATCGCGGCTGAACAATTCGCGCTTGGGCAGAACCAAGTGGATGCGCGCGCTCTTGACGGGCTCCAGGGTCGAAACCGTGCG
>CALMVH010000226.1:0-7845 GCA_937873165.1 uncultured Rhodospirillales bacterium | reverse complement strand
TCCAGCGCCCGCACCTGGTTCAGGTTCTGCATGAAGCTGGTCTGGCCGAAGCCCTGGTTCTGGTCGAAGATCTCGTACCCGATTGAGCCGCCGCGCGGCAGGCCGTCCTGCGCCAGGGCCATGCGCGCCCGGCCGACCATATCGGCCGGAACCTTGATGGACGTTCCTTCCGGGCTTACTTCGAACGGTATTTTCAGCGCATCGAGCTTTTGCCCGATCGCGCCCGCGTCCGACGCGGCAACGTCGCCGTACAGCAATGCCATCGGCTGTGCCGACATGCGGGTCATCAGGAAGATAAAGAAGCCGACGAGCATCAGGGCCACGACAGCCATCATGGCCAGCCGCGCGGTACCTATGTTCTTCATCATGTTGACGTAGCTGCTCACCGGACCCTCGCGAGAGTTTGATTCCCTCAATCAGTCCGGTGAGTGTGGCCAGGGAAGCGTAAAAACCCCGTTAAGTATGGGAAATTTTTGCCTAGTGGTCGAACCCGCCTTCATTCGGGCGCACCAGATGGAGGTGGCCCTTTCCCACGGGTTTTTCCGGTGCCGTCCAAGCCGGGCGGTAATGCTGGATGCGCGTGGCCCGCAGCCCCCTGATACCGTGGTGTTCGATCAGCGACTGCCACGACTGGAACTCCTCAACCGAAAGGGAGTAGCGTTCGCACGCCTCGTCGAGCGTCAGCAGCCCTGCCCGGATACAGGCAACAAGGCTGGCCTTGCGCTTGGTCACCCAGCGCTTGGTATTGGCGGGGGGCAGGTCGTCGAGGGTCAGCGGATGGCCGTCTGGCCCGATGGGCATGCGGAAGGAAGCCGGTTCGCCGCCGTTGGTAATGATCGTCACGCTGGACCTCGCCTGTTTATCGGAACATGCCTGACCCTACCCTTTTCCCCATTAAAAACGTGCTAAATACCGAACCCTCAAAACACAAATAAAGAACCCGCTTCGAAAGTCTTTGTAAAGACTTGGAAGACATCGCCATTACTGTAAAAGCAGTCTTTACTTAAATAGAAATCTTATTTATGTAAAATTGTAGATAATTCGAGGGGACCGCGACTCGCTTTGTTAGAGCCATGGAGGCGCCTGCCTACGGCGAGTTGAAGACATCTTGGTAGGTGAGCGTATCGTGGTGCACTCGCCTTCAGCGAGGACCGAACCATCGTCACACCGCTGGAAGATTTCCTTTAGTCGTTAAGAAATAGGGTACATACCGCGATATGTACAACATTTTATTGACATTAAGGCGCGGTTGTGTATTTATGCCGAACACGACCAGAAAGATCGTAAGGACGCAGGATGACCATATCCGCACTACAGACCGCAAGCCTGGGCCTAGCGGCCCCGGTTCAATCAACGGCTTCGCTTGTTTCGGCACCCTCGGAGTCCCAGTCAGCTAAATTTGATACGGGTAGTATCGGTAAACCATACTTCTACAGTCCCGCCCTGGCGGTCGATCCGAAGACCGGCACCGTGGTGCTTGAGATCCGCGATGCCAGCACGGGCGACGTGACGAACCAGTACCCATCGGAAAAAGACCTGAAGGCCTATGCCGATCGCAGCGTGAAGCCGGAACCAGCTCCAGCTTCGACCGCTACCGTCGGCACGTCGCAGGGCCAGGCGGTAAAAACGCCTGCTGCCGGACCTGCCGAGCCCAGCGTTACCGCGGCAGCAAGCCAGGCGAAGACTTCCGTCCTAGCATAGTACGGTCAGGCTGCCTGTATGGCAGCCTGCAACTGGTTGGCAAACTCAAGTGCCGTGGTTCTGCCGCTTTCCATGTGCCACTGCGCATCGTTCTGCAGGTAGGGCAGGATCAGATCCCGCGCGAACTGGATCAAACCGGGTTGCCAGCCGTAGCGCGCCGCCGTCACCATGGCGGACTGCGCCGCATCGATAAACTGGCCGCCTCCCAGGAGATTGGTGTTGATCAGCTGGGCGTAGAAAGCGAAATCCTGCTCCAGCCGCACATGGAACTCCGCTTTCGTGGCGCCAATGCCGCGCGTGCAGGCCGCCACAATGGCGTCCGCGATCTTTTCGGGCCGGTTGTCGGTCATCTCCACGATGTGATCGGACGGTTTACCGAAATGCTCGAAGTCGTGCGCGAACGAGGCGTACACGCCCGTCGACCCTTCAAGAAGCTGGATCATGGGCAGTTCAACGGCCGCGGTCGAGGTCGCGGCGACCGTGCAGCCGCTGCCGCAGCCGACGAACAGCGTGCCAGCGCGGGTCAAGGCCGCAATCTCGCGCAGGGACAGCACGCCGGCCCATTTCGTGCGGGGATCGGGCGAGGGAACGTTGTTCTGGCAGGACATGATAATGCACGCGTTCGGCAGAAGCTCGTACACGCAGGCCGCAACCAGATTGGCTATCGCAGGGGTCACGAAGGATTGGCCGCTGTTCGAGGCGCATTCGAATATGATCCGGTGGTCGTAGTCCATCAGCTTCTGGGCCGAGACAAAACGCGAGACGTTCTCCAGTTCCTCGTCCGTGAGGTTCAGGACATTTTCGATCGGCACGGTGATCGGCGCCCCATAGTTCCTGATTACGCTGGCGCGAATGGTGCCGTCGTAGTTCCGGAAATTATCGGGCCAGATCTGGGTATAGACCACGCGGTCGAACTCCCCCGATTGCTTGCGGATCAGGGCCTGCTGCAGGAACAGCCGGCTCATGGCGGGCATGTCGTCGCCCTTGACCGGCGGGATCACCCAGATATCGTCGACGTAAGGATTGTTGACCGGGATCGTACGGCACTTGCGGGCGATGGCCCACGTCAAATGCGAGTCGGGATAGTCGTGCTTGATCTGCCGCGCCACGATGGTCGCGTACAGGCAATCGCCGTTATTACCCAGTTGCCCCAGCAGGAACTTCATCCGGTTGTTTCTCCTATCCTGATCGCCAGCATGGTTTCCGCCACGTCCAGGATCGTTTGCTCCGGTCTGTCGCCATTGTTCATCGATTGCAATCTCGAAATATCGAACTGGACCATGGGTCCGGCATCGCCGGGCGCGGTTTCGAGGATATGGCTGCGGTAGTCTAGGCCGCGCCCGGCGAAGAACTGCCGCACGAACTCGCGCCCGGACCACGTCTGGCCGGTCGCGAACAGCACATCGCAACCGGAGGAGTTTTGCACAATGCCATGGGCGATCCGCATGTATTCCGATGCCGCACCTGAGTCGATCCAGAAATCGAGCGTCCTGAAGGGACGCGTGGTGGTGGGATCGCACAGTGTCGCGGCCAGGCACTCGACCATGTCGGTCAGGAAAAAACCCGGCGGGCGGCGCGGCGAGTCATGATTGGAGAAGATCAGGTTGGATGCGGCCAAGCCGAACCGGGACCGGTAATGCCCGATCAGGTCGAATGCCGCATTCTTGGTGATTGCATACAGGCACTTGCCCCCGCGCGGCGTTTGTTCATCGACGTACAACGGCAGGGTACCGAATATCTTGGTCGAACTCGCGTAGGCAATCCGGCAGCCCGGCCGCTTCAGCCGCGCATGCTCAAGCACGGCGTGCACGCTGAGGACGTTGACCGCCATCATCCGACCCCATACGGGTTCGTAGGACGGCGCGTTGGGGCCGTGGATGGCGGCCAGATGATAGACTTCGTCAGGGTCCGTTTCCACCAGCAGTGCGCTCAGCGCCTCGGCATCGGCGATGTCCAGCGCGCGGTATTTGAAATTGGGACCTTCCGGAACGTAGCGTGAGGCCTGCTGGCGGCCTATGCCGGTCACCTCGTAGCCGCGCGCCAGCAGCCGTTCGGCCATGTAGCTGCCGTCCTGCCCGTTGACGCCGAGAACGACCGCGCGCGTCACAAGGACTTACTCCGCGGCGAGCAGCGGTTCGCTCAGGATATCCTGGTACGGCGTTCTCGCCAGCGCATCCTGGTAGTTGTCCTTGTCCACGATTTCCAGCGCCGGCAACGGGAAGATGAACTTCGTGCCCTTGTTGATCGCGTCTTTCTCGCGTTCCAGGAACTCGGCGCGGAAGTGCCAGGGCAGCACCAGGTAGTAATCCGGGTTCAGCGCCCGCGATTCTTCTTCCGAAATGATTGGGATATCGGTGCCCAGTGTGCGCGCGCCTGCCTTCGAGGGGTTCCGGTCGGCGGCGGCTTCCACGATCATGCGGTTGATGCCGTACCATTGGAGCAGCACGTTGCCCTTGGTCGAGGCACCATAGATGTGCACGCGCTTGCCCGCCGCGCGCACCTGGAACAGCAGCGTGTTCAGCTCGTCCTTCAGGCGCTTGATCCGGTTCTGGAAGGCGACATAGGGCTTGTCGGTATCCAGCTCCATCTCGAATTCCAGAGTGCGCAGCTGCTGCAGCCGCGCGTTGTCCTCGGGGGTGCCCAGAGTCTGGTTTGCCGCCTGCGCCACGTAGCACCGGATGCTGCCGCCGTTGACGTCGTTCAGATCGGTGCGGAATACGCGCAGGCCGGCCTTGCCCATGATAATTTCGAGCACAGACAAGCTGTAGTATTCCAGATGCTCGTGGCAGATCGTGTCGAACGAGTTCTGCTGCAGCATCAGCGGCAGGTACGACATTTCAAGGATCCAGACGCCGTTCGGCTTCAACAGCTTCTTGATCTCGCGCGCAAACGATACCGGGTCTTCCAGGTCGTAGAACATGGCGATGGAGGTCACGATGTCGAACCCCGCCTGCGGCAGCGCCGCGACGGATTGCGCCGAAGGAAACACGGTGTTGATCACGACCGTGTCGCCGCCGATCTCACGCGCGATGTCCGACGGATCGACCCCGTAGCGCTTGGCGCGGGGCGGATAAAACCCCAGCAGCGTGCCGTCGTTGCAGCCGATGTCGAGAACCGTGGGTCCCTCGTTGTTGAGGATGCCCAGCGCTGAGTCGACAATGCTTTGCAGATGGTTGCGCATGGTGGCGTTCGTGCCCGAACGGTACCAATAGTTCGCGTACAGAATTTCGGGCGGAAACGTATGCGCGAGCTGCAGAAGGCCACAAGCGTTCTCGTCGGCGGTTACGTCGCAGCGCACCAGTTCCGTGGGCAGCTGCCGCATGGGCGGCATCGAATGGCCGGGCTTGATAAAGGAGCCTTGCAGATACTGGAACCCGAGGTCGATCACGGGCACGAGCGCCTGCGATCCACAGACGCGGCAGCTTTTGCGATAGCGTGGGTGCACTGGGCGTGGCCTCTTCGCCAAATAGTCGATACCAACCGAGACAGAAGAGGATTTACCCTAAAATATGTTTAACGGCTGGCGATCCCGCCGGAACAGGCCCGCCAGCCGCCGTTGGATTACTGCGTGATGCCGAGATAACCGCTGGTCTTGTTTGTGCTGGTGCCTTGCGTATGCGAGATCAACACGTTGTTGCGGTTGAAGATAAAGGTCGCGACGGTGGCATCGTTGGTCTGCGCGCCTGCCGTGGCGAGCCCCACCAGTGGGATGTACTGCGTCGGATCGACCGATGTCTTGTTATAAGTGTATTTGATGGTCGTCGTGCCGTTCGAATTATGATCAACGGACGTGGGCTGTCCCAAGGCCGTCTCGACATCCTGAAGGGTTGTCCGGTTATCGGCGAACTGGTTCATCTGGTCGGTGGTCACCTGCTTGCCGGTGGTCGTGTTGCACGCGGCCAGCGCCAGGAGCATGGCGCTGGAAAGAAGGAATGTCTTCATCGAGATCTCCGAAATGGTTGAGAGCCGGGAATAGCGTCAATTCATTGTTTAGGCAAAGACTCTATGCCTAACGCCGCAAACCCGGAATGTTGCACGGGGCTGCCACTTTCGGCATCATCCATCATCCTCCGGCGAAAGGGCGAACAATGCCAAGCGTGAAGATCGACGTGGCCTTGGGCGAGTTGCTCGATAAGATTACCGTGCTTGAAATCAAGGCAGAGATCATCACCGCGCCCGATGCGCTTGCGAATGTGACGCGCGAGCTTGACCTGCTGAACGGCGTGGCGCGGGATGTGATCCCCGACGATGCGGAAATCGCCAGTTTGAAGGCCCGGCTTAAGGAGGCGAATCGCCGGATATGGGACGTGGTCGATGAGATGCACACGTTCGAGGTCAACGCCGATTACAGTCCGGCCTTCGTGCACTGCGCCCGCACGGCCTACCTGGTGAACGACGAGCGCGCGGCGGTCAAGCGGGCGATCAACACACGCCTCGGTTCGCTGATCGTGGAAGAAAAGTTCTATTCGGTGGATGGCGCCAAACCCTGACCGGGATTCATCGTTCCTTAAGCGAACTATGCCAAAGTCTCTTCATCGCAGCAGCGGTCCGGCCTCGAACAGGCCGGTCACATTTGCTCATCCAGAAGGGAGCACTCCATGTCCACTAACTTCTCCATCAATACCAATGCAGGTGCGCAGGTCGCACTTGAAAGCCTTAGCACGATCCAGACGAACCTGAACAAGGTCGAAAACCAGGTCGCCACCGGCGACAAGGTTTCGAGCGCGACGGATAACGCCGCGGTCTTTGCCGTGGCACAGGGCGTAAGGTCGAACCTTGCTTCCTATGACTCGGTCAACACCGCCCTGAACGATGGCCAGAGCCTGACCTCGGTCGCCCTGACCGGCACCACCTCGGTTTCGAACCTGCTGACCAACATCACGCAGTCCCTGACCCAGCTGTCCGACGGCAGTATCAGCGATGCCCAGCGCCAGACATACACGGCGAACCTGAAATCGCAGATTGACGAAGTTCAGACCTTTATCCAGGGTTCGACCTATAACGGCATCAACCTGATCGGCGCCAGCGCCGGTACGGCCGCCGTTTCGGCCGGACAGTTCTCGGCGTTCACAGCTCCGAAGAGTGTCAGCGTCCTGTCGGGCCTGAACGGCGCATCCTTGACGATCCATGCACAGGATCTGACGGGCGGCACCGCCGGCACCGACGGTTTCTTGGGTCTCGCTCGCCTGGTTTACCAGGTCAGCACGTCCTCGGGCGCCGCCGCGACGGCTGCCGATACGAATGCGAGCGCAGTCCTGGCGACCAACGCCAGCGGCCTGATCTCGCGTTCGGAAATCGGTCAGAACGAAGCGCTTGCAGCTCTGGCAGCCGTTAGCGCTTCGGCGAGCGCCTTCCAGTCCGCCGCAGGTGCTGCCGGCACTACGTCGGTCTTCGGCGCAGCCCTCGCAAACTTCACCACGCAGGTGAACACTGCCCTGGGCTCGCTGGGTGCCGACAACAGCAACATCCAATTGCAGGTGACCTTTGTGCAAAGCCTCAGCGATGCGGCCAACACGGGTCTCGGCAACCTTGTTGACGCGAACCTGGCGACGGCGAGCGCAACGTTGACAGCCTTGCAGACCCAGCAGCAGCTGGCGACGCAGGCCTTGTCGATCGCGAACTCGAACCCCCAGAACATCCTCAGCCTCTTCAAGGGCTGATCGGATCAAAAGTTCGACGGGAACCAGGCGCCTCAGGGCGCCTGGTTTTTTTGTACCTGCTCCGGTTTGGCTGCACGCTTGACGCGCAGAAAAATTCGTCGCAGTATGTTTTATGTCTTTTTTAAACATACAGTCTTACGTACCGGTCATCTCGCCCTTGGCGGATACCAGCACGGTGCTGGCAGCCTCCGGCACCCAGGTTCCCGGTTACAAGCTGCCGGTGCGCGCGGGATTTTCTACGGCCGACCGGCCACGCAAGGTGCGTGTAGCCGTTATTCCCAACGACAATGCGGGCCTGGGCGATGGCGAAGTTCGCAGGGGCATGTTGCACGACATCGTCGTCTGATCCTTGCGCCGCATCCGCCGCAGAGGATTTCTCCGGCTTCTTGCCGCTTCGTTCATCGCCGCCCTTTTAGCACGCAGCCGCCTCGCCTACGCTGGAGGTGTGACAATACGCCTGCGTCTTCTTGCGACCACCGATATC
>CALMVH010000225.1 GCA_937873165.1 uncultured Rhodospirillales bacterium | reverse complement strand
GCGTGCAGGTAACCGACCTGTCCTTGACGGCGGTGGAGCAAACCGCAGGCGTTCACTTCGTGGTGACGTCGCTCGCGTCCGGCCTGCCGGTAGCCAATGCTGACATTGTTGTCTCCGGACTACGCCAGCCCGCCTACCAGATGGCAGTGGATGAACGGCACGGAGAGTGGCCTGTACTTTTCTCGGGCAAGACCGATGCCGATGGCGGCGTCCCCTGGCAGGGTGTGCATGCTCCGGTGCCGGGAGGGCAGATATTGCGCATCGCGGTCCGCAACGGCGGCGATACCCTGATCGTGGATCCCGGTCACGCGCCCGACCGGTATGCCAGCGGTAACTGGTTCCCGGGTAACAGCGATTGGCTGGGATGGATGACGAACGACGTTTCAAGCCGCCAGCCGCCGCCGAAGCTGTTGTGCCACGTCTTTACCGAGCGCCCGATCTACCGGCCAACCGATTCTGTGGAAATCAAGGCGTATGTCCGCCAGTTGGCCGATGGCGCGCTGAATCCGGGCGGCGAAACCATGAAAAGCGAAGTCGTGGTAAAAGGGCCCGACGATGCGGAATGGCGCTACCCGGTTGCCATCGCCGCCAACGGCAGCCTGAACTACCATTTCGACGAGACCACGGTCGCAACCGGCATCTATACCGCCCGCGTGGAACTGAACGGCAAGCGTTGCGGCGCAAGCGTGCCGTTCAAGAAGGATGCCTACCGCCTGCCGAAGTTCCAGGTCCGGCTGGACGCGCCTAAGTCGATCCCGTTCGACAAGCCGGCCAAGGTCGGCATGACCGCGACCTATTACGCGGGGGGTGCGGCCAGCGACCGGCCCGTGCGCTGGCGTGTGACGGAGTTCCCCTATGACTTCAAGCCGCAACCGCGCGAGGGCTTCGTGTACGCGACCGATGTCCGGTTTGCGGCTTCCGTGCCCGTGGATGCGGGCGCCGTGATCGAGCGCCAGGACAAGACGGATAGCGAGGGCCGGGACAGCCTGGATCTTGATCCGACCATCGAGAAAACCGCGCAGCCGCGCAAATATGTGGTGGAAGCAACGGTAACCGGCGACGACGACAAGACCGTAACCAATACGGAGGAAGTGCTGGCGCTGCCCGCTTTTGTACTGGGCATGAAGGTGCCGCGCTACATCGAGCACGCCGATCATATCCCGGTCGAGATGCTGCTGACGGATGGACAGGGTAAGCCGCTGTCGGGCCGTCCCATGACGCTGCGCATCCTGCAACGCCAATGGAGCTCGATCCTGGAAGCCAGCGACTTCAGCGAAGGCAAGCCGAAGTACCGCACCGAGATCGTGGACGAAAAGCACCTGGAAAAGACCGTCCAAAGCGCTGGCGGCCCGGTGAAGTTCGACGTGCCGATCGCAAGGTCCGGCGTTTATATCGCCGAGCTTGAAGCAAGCGACGATCTTGGCCGCCGGCAAACGGTGCGGGTCGACCTGTTCGCGGGCGGCGGCGAGCCAGTCACGTGGTCGCACCCGCCGGCCGACGTCTTCAAGGTGGCGACCGACAAGCCTGCCTATGCGCCGGGTGAAAATGCGAAGCTTGTGCTGCAAAGCCCGTTCCAGACTGCCCGGGCGCTTACGATCGTGGAGCGTCCGGATGGTGGTAACGACTACCACTGGCTGGACGTCAAGAACGGTTATGGCGAGTTCACCCTGCCGATCGACAAGACGTACATGCCGCGAATCCCGGTGCATTTCGCGCTGATGCGGGGCCGGCTGGGCGGTGACGCGGCGGCGAATGGGCTGGATCTGCGGCGGCCCGAGACATTGGCCGCTACGGCGTGGATCGGGGTGAAGCCCGTCAAGAACATCGTGACGGTGAAGATCGACAGCCCGGACAAGGCGCAGCCAGGCGACACGATCGACCTTGGAGTGCACCTGACGGACGACCAGAACAACCCCGTACCGGGTGAGGTCACGCTGTGGATGATCGATCAGGCCGTGCTGGCCCTGGCGAAGGAGGCTCCGCTCGATCCCCTGCCCGCCTTTATCCGGGACCGGGGCACGCGCACGGCTTTTTCCGACACTCGCAACAGCATTTTCGGTTCGCTGCCGCTGGACGAAGATCCGGGCGGGGATGTCGGCGACGGCGATCAGGCCCTGCTGAACAAGGTCAGCATCCGCAAGAATTTCAACCCCATGCCCTACTACAATCCCGTATTGATGGTGGATGCGAGCGGCAGCGCGAAAGTAACCGTGGCCCTGCCCGACAATCTGACTGTCTACAAGATCCGTGCGGAGGCCATCAGCGGGCCCGATCGTTTCGGCTTCGGCACGGGGCAGATCGCGGTCCGCCTGCCAGTGATAGTGGAGCCGAACCTGCCGCGTTTCGTGCGGCCGGGCGATGCGTTCGCGTTGTCAGGCATCGGCCGCGTCGTGGAAGGCGATGGAGGCTCGGGCAAGGCAGAGGTCAAGGTGGATGGTCTGACACTCTCCGGGCCGGACGCACGCGACGTGACGTGGCAGCCGAACCAGCCAGAGCATTTCGAGTTTCCTGTGACGGTGCCGACGCCTGCCTACGGCGCCGACGGCATGCCGGCTAGCAAGTCGGCCTCGGTGACCCTGGGGGTCGAGCGGACGTCGGACAACGCTCGCGATGCATTCAAGGTCGACCTCCCGATCCAGCCGGATAGGCGGCCGGTGCACGAACGGCAACTTGCGACGCTGACCGACGGCACGCCCGTCACCCTTCCGGGCTATAACGGCGCGACCAGGCCGGGCACCGTTCAACGGTCTGTCCTGATCTCGAACGAGCCAGGACTGGTGCGGTTGCTGGCCGGCCTGTCGTACCTCCGGCAATATCCGTACGGGTGCAGCGAGCAACGCGTGTCGCTGGCGCGGGCCGAGATCGCGGGCAAGCAGTTTTCAGCGGCCTTGTTATCCGATCAGAAATCCGACCGGGCGGCGTTCACCGTCAAGCAGACGCTGGAATACCTGTCGGCCGTGACCGACGAAAATGGTCTGGTGGCGTTTTGGCCGGGTTCCAAGGGCGACGTGTCGCTGACCGCCTGGACCGTCGAGATGATGGTGGAAGCAAGACATGCCGGGTTCACGGTCGATGATGCCCAGTTCGCGACCTTAACCGGCGCCCTGAAGCAGGCCCTGCGATCCGACTACGCGCACTTCCTGAGCGGCGATGCCTATGACGAGCGGGCCTGGGCTTTGGCGGCGCTGGCCGAGGCAGGACAACTGGACACGGGCTACGCTGCCGAACTGTTGCGCAAAAAGCAGTACATATCTCTGGAAGGCATCGCGCAGGTACGCCAGGCGATGGCGTCCAACCCCGCCGCCGACCCGGCAGCGTTGAAGGCACTTGATGACGCGCTGTGGAAAGGCGTTGTGCTGAAGCAGCGGGGTGGCAAGCCGGTTTATGGCGGCCTTCAGGATGACAGCTCCGAAGCGTCCGAAAACCCTGTTGTCTTTCCATCGGAGACTCGCACCTTGGCGGAAATCCTGCGCGCCGTATCGCTGGATGGGGCTGCCGACCCCCTCCGAGCGGTGCTGGTCAATGCCCTCGTCACACTGGGCAAGGGCGACGGCTGGGGCACCACCAACGCCGACGCCGAGGCTATGCTGGGTTTGGCAGGCTATGTCGCAGGCAGGAGCGATGCGCCCGATCAGGCGGTCGACCTCCTAACTCTGCCAGCTGGCAAGCAGAGCGTTGTTCTGTCGGGACGCAACAAGCTTCAGCGCGTGGCGGCAACCGAGGCCGGTGATGTCACGGCAGCGGCACCCAGCGCGACACCGGCTCACCCGGTGATCGTGCAAAGCGAACTGACCTATCTTCCGGCGCAAGATGGCAGCCACGTCAAGCCGGTGGCGAATGGCTTCGTGGTCTCGCGCGAGATCGACCGGATCGATCCAACGGGTGCGCCGGCCCGGAAAACGCATCTGGATCAGCCCGGCACCGATATTGCACTCACGGTCGGTGAGATTGTGGAGGACTCAGCCGAGATCGTGAACCCGGAGGAGCGTCACCACGTCGCTGTGGTCATTCCCCTGGCGTCGGGCATGGAGCCGTTGAACCCCGAGCTTGCCACCGCTCCGCCCGAAGCCATGCCGTCCGCGCCGCCGACGCTGAAGCCGACCTTTGTCGCCTTTCTCGACGACCAGATCGCGTATTTCTACGAAACGCTGCCCAAGGGTACCTACGCTTTTCACTTCCGCGAAAAGGCGAACGTGGCAGGCAAGTTCATCCAGCCTGCGGCATACTCCGAGATGATGTACAACGAGGCGGTCAGCGGCAATGGGGCGGGCGCCACGGTCACGATCGGAATAGCGGCTGCGGCGAAGCCCTGACAAGCTCTATGATCCGCTCATCCATCCGCCGGACATTCGATAAGAGCTGCCGGATCAGGTATCTTGTTCCGGCTGCGGGGTCTCTTGTTGTCTTCCTCTCGCTCGTCGTCTGGCACCGCTCCACGATGATCGATCCCCGCCCTTCTGCCATCGTCACCGATCGGCACGGCGTTTTCCTGGCGCAGATCGAGGGTGCGGAAGGGGATGGCTACGGATACTGGCCGGTCGAAGCCGTGCCGCCGCGCGTCGGCGCCGCGGTCCTCGCCCTGGAAGACCATCGTTTCGGCGAACATTGGGGGGTTGATCCGCTGGCGATTGCGCGCGCCGTGCGCTCCAACGTCACGCACGGGCATCGCGTGTCCGGGGCGTCAACCATCGCGATGCAGGTCGTGCGCCTGCAGGATCCGGAAAGACGGACTTATCTCTCCAAGACCGTCGAGGCCGCTTCCGCGCTGTTGATGACCGCGCGGTACGGGCGCGACGCCGTGTTGCGCCAGTACCTGCGCCTGGTACCGTTCGGCCAGAACAGCCACGGCATCGCCCACGCGGCACGCTGGTACTTCGACAAGCCGGTCGAGGACCTTAGCTGGGCAGAGATCGCCTTCCTGTCCGCCATCCCGCAGGCGCCCGCCGCGATGAACCCGGCCACACGCTCGGGATGCGCCCGCGCCATCGATCGTGGCCGCCGCGCGCTCGACCGGCTGCACGGCCAGCAAGTCATCGGCGATGCCGATTACGCCCAGGCGCTGAACGATCTGGCTGAGGTAAGCCCGCGCAGCATGGATCGCCGGCCACAGGATTCACTGCACGCAATCCTGAAAATCGGCACTTTGCTGAAGGCTGGCACCCCCCCGGAACAGGTGCGCAGCACCATCGACCTCAGCCTGCAGCACCGGATCACGAAACTGGCCCGCGACCGGCTGAACGCGTGGCAGGCCAATGGCGCGCGGCAGGTTGCCGCCGTTGTGGTGGATCGTACAAGCCTGCAGGTGCTGGCCTGGGTCGGGTCTGGGGGGTACGGGCAGGCCGATTCCGGGCAGATCGATTTCGCAACCCGTGTCCGCTCGCCCGGAAGCACGCTGAAGCCCTTTATCTATGCGGAAGCGCTGGAGCAAGGCCTGATCGCGCCGTCGACGATCCTGGTCGACGATCCTGACAATGGCACCGGTATCGACAATGCCGATCACCGCTTCCTTGGCCCATTGCTGCCGCGCCAGGCGTTGGGCAACTCGCGCAATGTTCCCGCCGCTCGGCTGGTCGGCCGCATTGGCGTCGAGCGCACGCACTGGTTCCTGTCACGGCTGGGCCTGCATGACGAAAGGCGCTCGGCAGACCGGTACGGGCTGACCCTGGCGATCGGCGGCCTGCCCACTGGCCTCGATCGGCTCGTCACCGCCTACGGGGCGCTTGCCAACAATGGCGTGCTGAAGCCCCTAGTGTGGTACCAGAAGGAGGCGCTGCCGGATGACCACCAAGTGCTGTCACGGCTCAGCGCCGCCGAGGTCACCAATTTCCTCGCCGATCCGATGGCGCGCCTGCCCAGCTTCAACCGCATGGGCGCGACCGAGTATCCTTTTCCGGTTTCGGTTAAGACCGGGACCAGCCAAGGCTACCGCGATGCGTGGACCGTGGCCTATTCCAGCCGCTACATCGTCGGCGTCTGGGCGGGCCGTCCCGACGGCCGGCCGATGACGGGGATGACCGGCGCGCAAAGCGCGGCGCTGGTGCGCGATATCATGCTGGCCCACGGCTTCGCGCTCAGCTGCGCCAGCAACGCTGTGCGCCCGAGGGCCGTATGGCATATGGCGGGCAAGGCCGGTGCGAGCGCGCGGACCAGCTTGATCGAGGCGCCGATCGTCGCGCCGAAGAACTGGCGCTCCCATCCGCGCCAGAAGCCGCCCGGGTCCAGCGCGACCACCGCGCCGACCCGACCG